>CALGTP010000912.1 GCA_937902105.1 uncultured Actinomycetes bacterium | reverse complement strand
CAGCACGCAGCGCATCCTAGAGGCAACCATGTAGCGCAGCCAGTAAGTGACGAATGTATCCCAGTAAGTGACGAATCTATCCCACGCGAACCGCTTACCCTCCTTGCGCAGCTAATCTGCTGATGTGATCGTGTCGTTCATGTAGGCGTGCTGTTGAAGCAGGGCTTGATCATAAACCCATTGCGCATTCGACGGCTTGTCTTCGGCACGCTTCGACTTGTACGCGTCTATAGCCGCTTGCCCCGCCTGCACGACGTCGTGCGGGATAGGGCCCGCGTTGGCGAACCCGTTGCCCATGCGTAGCACCTCGTTGAGCTTTTTCTGCCATGCCTCCATGCCCTCCTGCGAGACTAACCGCATTGATTCGCGGGTTTGACTTGGGTGGGGGCCGAGTAGTTTTCGCGGTAGAAGTAAGCCCAGGGTTAGGAAATACATAATACGAAACCACACGGGGGGAATGATAGTGACGTGAGGCGCCTTGTTGAGCTATCTTGACCTTTGGGTCTTGAACTCGCAAAGTTCAAGACCGCTCAACAAATGCTTGTCATGGAAGGCGATTCGTCGCGCCACAAGTCGAACAAGCGGACTCGTCGTGTATTGGCAGGTATTGGCAGGTCCGTCTTCTGAAGCTCGCTTTCAGAGACATGCTGCGCCCTCGACCAGATCCACCCCGCGCCAGCGCATTCTGCGCAGGATCCGCTGCTGCCGGTACTTCTCAACAGGATCGAGGTCGGAGGCGCTCAAATACTGGTCCGCGCTCTGATAGTACTCTTCGTGCTCCTTGATGAGCGCCTTGATGAGCTTCGCGTTGGAGCCCGACCCCCCATTCCACTTCACCCGCGCCCTCAGCACGCAGCGCATCCTAGAGGCAACCATGTAGCGCAGCCAGTAAGTGACGAATCTATCCCACGCGAACCGCTTACCCTCCTTGCGCAGCTGTTCTGCTGATGTGATCGTGTCGTTCATGTAGGCGTGCTGTTGAAGCAGGGCTTGATCATAAACCCATTGCGCATTCGACGGCTTGTCTTCGGCACGCTTCGACTTGTACGCGTCTATAGCCGCTTGCCCCGCCTGCACGACGTCGTGCGGGATAGGGCCCGCGTTGGCGAACCCGTTGCCCATGCGTAGCACCTCGTTGAGCTTTTTCTGCCATGCCTCCATGCCCTCCTGCGAGACTAACCGCAGTGATCCCCACTTCTCGAGCAGGTAGCCGATATTGTACAGGCATTCGTTATCATACCACGAGTTACTCTTGGGCCACTTGAGCATCTTCGAGGCGAAGAACAGCGCCAGCTCCGTCTGCGCCTCGGCGAACTCGTGCCGTTGGGGCTTTGAGGTGAGTGCAATCCGCATTGCACGTGCCCAGTGCTTTAGAACCGGCAGCGTCAACACAAAGTTGGCATAGTCCGACTCGGCGTTCAGCTCCTGGTAGGTCAAGGCGACGCCTTGCAGGAACTTTGACTTCGACTTGGCCAGCCCGAAGTTGGCGGTGGGCTCTTGCGCGCTGAATGCGTCGTCGAGGTCGTTGATCCATGCCTCGACCGCGGTTCCATCGAAAGAGGCCTCGTATACCTTGTCTGTGTCCGGGTTTTTTCGGATGATTCCCATGCCTAGAGCGTCAAGTCTAGGGTTGAGATGCTTGCCCACCACAGTCATAACCTCACTGGAGTTGAAGTTCTCGAGAATGTTCTGCGCGGGGCGCGTGAAACATTGGCAGAGAAACGTCAAGGTGACATCAAGGTGAGAAGAGAAATGGTCTGGGTGTCTGTTCGTGCAGGTCGATTTGCTGCTTCACCGCAAGAATGCGCGTGTACAGATTCTCGCCGGTGCGCATGGCCCCATGCAAGATGCACAAGCACGCGTAATCCATGATGCGCCTGTCGCCCCATGCCGCCTTTGGCAGGCTCCGTGACCCACTTGGGTCCGGCTTCACAGGCATTCGGACGAGTGTGGGCTTTTCAAGGGGAGAGTCAATGCCATAGCGCAGATGGTTCGGTCCGATTTGGCCATCAACCTCACTCCCATAGTCCTTGAGCCATGCCTCCTGCCCTAGCTTCGGACTGATCCGCCTGAGCCTTGCATCCGCCCACGTTGTGACTGCCTCACCGCGCGCGCCTTTGGTTGCCACCCGCGCCATCTCAGCGTTCCGATCCGCCTCCGCCCGACGCTGACGTTCGTTGATCTCAAAGGGCGACTCGATCATCGGCGGCACATCACGGGCGGCGGTGACGTCGTCCTCGTCGTCGTCAAGGGCGCTAAGCGGTACGCGGTCGACCGGGCGGGTTAGCGACGACAGTTGCCCGGCCCCATGCTCCCGCCAGCTTTGCACCCAGATTGCAAGCGCCCTGAATGCCACGTCGCCCGGTCGCTCTCGCTCGCAGTACTTGAGGACCGAATCACCCTTATCGAGCCACACCCACTCGAAGGGGCGCGCGAACTCCTCTTTGGTCCAGGACGTGAAGAGCGACGGGCGCTCGGCGCAGCAACGCTCGCCGGCCGCCGCCGACCACGCGCCACCGTCGAGGCAAAGGACCATTTTCGGGTAGGTTGCCACCGCCATGATGATAGCCTCTTCTGCCTCATGCGCCAAACTCTCCTCCCAGTTCTGTGCGCCGCCGCGCCAATGCATGCCGATGACAGTCTTGTGCTCGGGTACCATCTCATGCTCGGGGATATCGACAAATTTTTTCATGCTCGCAGGAACAGCCACGTTTTCATCCTCGCCCAGCGTGATGATGCACGGCGGCAGCGGCATCATGAGCTCGTCCACCATCATGCCCTTTTCCTGAAGCTCGAGTAGTTGGTCGATCAAAGGTACCACGTGCGCTTCGAAGTTCGCCCGATCGTCCCCTCCATTCCAAACCCGGACCTTGGCGAACTTGTTTGCAGATTGTGCCTTCTCAAGCATGCCGACGATTGCGTTGCGCCCCCATTTCCCATGCTCCACGCCACAGCACAGGACCTGCAAGATGATCGTGGTCCACTTCTTATGGCCGCGCTTGGCGCGCCGAACGACGGCAGCGTCGAAGGTCATCTTGTAGCCAAAGTAGGCCGCTTTGCTCACGCTCCTCTTCCCGTCCACGGTGATGTCCGGGGGAAGGACGACACAGCCGCGCAAGCGCTCAAGAAGCAGGTATTGCAAGACCTCGTGCGCAAGCATAGCCCCCCATGATTCCGTGGCCTTGTCTCCCTCCATGATCGCTGTCTGCTGCTCAACGTCGTCGGTCATCTGCTGACGGTCCTCTCGCTCTTTGTTCGCATCCAGGTAGACGCGCCCCACGTTTCCCTCTGCGTCCACGGTGGGCTTGAACGCGTACTCGAACGCCTCTCCCGCATCCTCTGCCGCTGCTATATCCTCAGCCAGCTGCTGAGCTGCTTCCGGTGTGGCAGGGGGCTCTGGCTTGCCCACTGGCACGAGTTCGAATATCGAGAACTTGTTCGCATTCGTACCCTTCGGCAGCAGCTGTTTGACTGAGGCGCCATCGCCACCTTTGGCGGCATCGTGCTCCTGTTCGATGGCGTCGATGGCATCCATCTCGAACCACGCCCGATCTTTGGCCGCAAACCGGCACTGCGGCTGCACATGAAAGGTGGCGCCGCCCCGCAGCGTCACCGCGTCGCTGCCCGCGTCCTTGAGCTTTGCACTCAGCTCTGACGTTGTCACCGCCATGTACACCTGCACAGCACTGTCTTCTTCAAAGAGTCGCGTCGAATCTGTGCGCTTCGTGAAACCGAGGCTCATATAGAGCTCGTAGGCGCGCATCGTCTTCGCCCACATTTTCGGTGTGCGCGCCAAGGCATCTGCCGCGGTTTCGAAGAGCCGCACTATGAGATGGACCTCGGTAACGCCGCGTGCCTCGCATTCGAGTTGTAGCTTCTTGAATGCCGCGAGACCGAAGCGGCCGTTGTCTTTGGTGTCGTGCGCAGGCGTCTTCAGAAACTCCACAACAAACGCGATGCGTTCTCGGGCGTCGGCGCGGGCACCACCTCTTGGCGATTTAGCATTCACGATGTCGACGCCCATGTAGCCTCCCAAGTTCCAGGCCTCCTTGTCGCTGATCTCTGGTGGCTTCCCCGCGGCTAGATCCTCACCCGGCACACGCGCGTGCGGGCTCTCGTGCGCTGCCGCTGCCGTGGCTGTCGCTTCTTCTGCTGTGGCTGCTGCTGCTGTGGCTGCTGCTGGTACAGGCATAGGCAGCACCGCAGGCGGATCACACTCCATATGATCGCCATCACTGTTTGCACCCGCCGGCATCGTGCGCTCACCGGTGCCCGCATGTCCTTGCTCGGCTGGCGCGTGGGCTGGCTCACGTGCCTTAGAAGCCCTATGCCACTCTCCGGTGATCTTCATCCAGAGTCTAGGACTCATCCCGCGCCGCTTCGCCTCGGCTAAAGCAGCATCCTTCTTCTCGGTGCAGAAGCGAATGTATGCCTGAGCATTGCTCTCCTGCTCCTGCTCCTGAGCACGTTCGGCATCTGCATGCGCCTTCGTCGCCGCTTGCAGCCGGGCTGCCTCCACCTCCTGACCGCTCGCCCACGCAGGACCGGCACCCATCCGTGCGTAGAGCATGGCCACAACTCGGCGTGTCTCAGAGAGCATAGCTCGCCGGGATGGGTGCTTGATAAGGAACAGGTGGCGATATGCGTCAATCATGTCGTAGGTCGCATTGGCCGACCGCTTCAAGGTCACGCAGTCGCCAACATGGGATGCCGGGCGTTCGACGTCGGCGATCGCCTTTTTGAGGCGCGCCCTCGTGCCTTCATCGGACAGCAACGCCTCAAGGAACTCGTTCGGCTCAAGACCGAGCTTCTTGCGAGGGTCGCTACCGTGACCATTCAATTTGGGATTCAGTGCGTGCGCCACGCCCCAGCCCATCAGCCATGAGTGGTCCTTGCGGCTGAGCGCACGTTTGACGTAGCCAAACTTTGGCAGCCACGCTTCCCATCGTGATCGGCGGAGTGTCACCTTCGCCTCCTTGACGGGTACATGGTTTTCGCCTCCTGGCAGGAACGATTCACGAGTTGTTTCCTTCTCGTCCAGTTCTTCGGCTAGCATGCGGCTTAGCTCTGCCATGAATGCGTGTAGCTTAACTCCATCAACCATGAGCCCCGCAGCCATAGCCATAGCCCCCCCGTTGTGGTTCGGCAGCGGTTCCGATGCGCCTGTGTTTATCCAGGCCGAAGAGGCGTACAACCCGGAGCGATCGGTCAGTATCGTCACACAGATAGTAAAGTAGGAGGGAAGTCTCAACAGTAGTAAATTTGACATGGAACTCCACAATCTCGAGATGGCAATCTCATTCTCCTCAGACAGTGCAATCGACAGTCAGTCAATCCGCGCCCGGTTCGCCGTTCTACGGCCGTTCCGTACACCGAACACCGTGCGATCATCGTCTCAAATGTCACCGAATCTACTCACAGCATCAATGAGGTGCGAGGCCGGCAAAGGCAGCTGGCTCTTCTCGTACCTTCGGCCCCCCGCTTGCGCGCACTTGATCTCATAGTGAGACCGTACTCATCAGCGAACTGTACCATTCGCTCGTATTCCGTCGGCGTGAGCTGCGTCTTCATAATGATTTCGTCCGAGGTATGTACCGTCTTCGTTGGATGCACCTTAACTCGTTGAGCGATGAAATTGGTGCCCTTCAGCTTATCACACTTCTTCAGCTGCTCGTGCGAATCTATGCATTGGCGCACCTCCGGTTCGTCCGTGTTGCGCACCACCAGATCGTTCCGCTGCATCACCTCCATGACCATGTCATGCATCCGCGCAGCGGTCGGCCGCATCGCCCTGGCTTTCAATGTTGCAGATGGTGGAGCTGGCGGACCTGACGGTGCCATGCTCGCATTATCACGTGCGTTACCCAAGAGGACCGCAGACGACACCTGGCTAGAATCACGACGTGCCTCATTCAAGATCGGGTTTCCAGACGAGTTCGGGATGTTCTCATCAAGGGGAGAAGCCAAAGCGTCGTTGGGACGTGGCAGGTGGTGCGGCCTCCTTTCCGATTGCACTAGATCTCGTAGAGGCGCTGGTTGGAGCAGTAAAGGTGATGCTGCTCGTCTGCGTTTCCTCCAGTCGTCGTCGTCCTCGGTGGCGGGCCGAGTCTGCGGGGTCGAATCCAAAGGCTTGTAGTGTTGATCGAAGATCATCACCGGAGCCCACGTTTTGTTCGACTTTGGTCTCCCCAAGCCAGGCATGCGACGAGGGGTACGCAACACGTCGAGTGAAGAGAAAGTCGGTTGGGCCTTCAAGGGACTAGCGGGAAGCGGGACGCAGGGCGCTCGCCGCTTTTGGATTGCCTTTTTCCTATACGATGAAAAAATTCCCCGGCTGATGCAAAAAAGATTCGACCGAACGCCTAATCGAAAAAAAGGTCAACGCGGGTTCTGGCAAGGGGGTGGGAAATGCAAGGTGCAACC
>CALGTP010000911.1 GCA_937902105.1 uncultured Actinomycetes bacterium | reverse complement strand
CAGTCCACAAAAAAAATATGCATTCAGAATCATACGCCACTGTTCTCTGGTACTATAGATGTGGTTGGCGTGATGTGACAACTCAGCATCACAAATCTCCTCTGCGAATTGCGCCATGAAAGATTTGCGAAGCTTGGAGCCAACGTGCGTTTAGCTACGCATCCTCGAGATCGTGCCGACGTTAAACGATTGAAGAGCTGAAGATGCAGTCCCTTTGTGCTGCCATTCGTTTTTTGAGGTACATGTAAACCGCTGAAGGGAGCTGGTGCAATGCCTTGTCCAGCAGTGACCCATAGGCGTCTGTGTCGAGAGTCATCTCTTGGAAAATCTCATCAGTGTAAATAGCTTCGTCGACCAGGAACATACCAAGTTTATCTTGGTCTTGCTGGCGGGCTTCCCTAACGACGCTCGGGAGATGCTGCAGCTGACGTGGGGTAACCTGGTAAGACATGATGTCCGTGCACGAACCACAACAGGGGTCCATTGCTGCGCTGCGCCATGCTGGCACAATTCCACCCCCTTCATGCATGCGCGCGAGGAGCACATGTCCAGCAAAGGAGAGGCACGGCCACGCTTTGCCCGGCTTGACATTGCCCAGCAAATCTTGTGCTTTGCCGAAGGGCAAGCGTAACTTGTCACGCCAGTCATCAAGAGCGTCCTTGACCGACTTGCATGCGCAGTCAAAAAAACAGTGATTGACGTCATCCCACAACACATATTTGAACTCTCTCTGGCAGAGAGGACAAGCACGTTCATCGACAGCGCCACTATAACATGAAACTCTCTGGATGACGTCCCTGTACATCTCTTCAAAGCTTTTGATCCACTTTTGCATGCCCCATGAGATGCGTCTCCGGACATCCTCATCCCATACACCGCAGAAGGCTTTGAAAAAACTATCCAAGAACGTCTGAAAATCTGGCAAACCATCCTGCAAGAAATAAGCAGCAGCTGTGTATTCACTGGAGTAGTGGAAGATGGCGACTTGGTCTATAGATATGTTTTGTCTGTCTGTGGACTTTTTCTGTTTTGCCTGCGTAGAATGTATGAGTTGATGGAGCTGGTAGTTGAACTTCATGTGAAGACCTTCCTGCCATTCACCACTGAAGTACCTAGAGAGGAAGTCCTGCTCTGGACCCGTAGTGGCCATATGCGAAGGCGACGGATTCGCCACGTGCTGAAGAATATTGTCTGCGTTTTCTGGAGTCAGAACGATGACACCTGCATTGATACCGTAAACAATCTGGCCTGTCTCGTTGGTTAAAGTGGATTCGTCTCTGCGCTTTCCTGGCTCTGGCGATTTGTGTCCACGCATGTAAGCAGTGGGCGTGGGCAGCTGGAGCAGTTCGTCCACGTTCCTGGTGACAAGAAGATCTCCATCGAGCAGAACAATTTTTGCATATTCCGTCTGTTCCCACGCCCTCAACTTCGTGAAGACTCCGCTAAGCCTGTCTCTGCATTTCGACAGCAGGGTAGAATGTACAGGGACGTGGTCGATGAGCTTTACATCCCAGTAGAGAGCCAGCAAGGCTGTGGCAGAAAGCTCCAAGACATCTGATGTGGCCAGCAAGACGCAATCGTAACGCGTATTGTATTTTTTGAGCGAAAAACCAAGGTTCAGGGCGTCTAAGACGTGCTGCTCGGACGTGCCCCACAAGACAGTCACGAAGGCTCCTCCATTTCCTCTTTTTTGTTGCGAGCTCGCTAGCGAAAACTGATCGTTCTCGTAGTTTCCCGATTTGCCGAGGTCTAGGTTGAGTGACACCTGGCTATAGCACGTTGGGCACTTCCTGCGGATATAATCGACTTCACGAATGTCGACGACATCAGTCACAGGTTTCGTTTTACAGTCATCGCCGTAGATTATGATGCTAAACTTACTTCCTGTCCCATGACCGAACTGCACAAAGATAGGGCAGCCATGCGCGGGACAAACCGCAGGCGATGCAGCACCATCGATGACAACATCTATTTCTGACCACGAGTCACGCGTAGTCTTACTGTAGAGAAAGACGGTGATTGTGCCGGCCGCAAGCAAGCGAACATAACAAGATTGAAAAGGGACTGGTTCAGATGGAGTTTGCCCATTGATATTATCCACGTGGTGAAGAAATTGTGGGCCTATCACCTGAGAAATAACATCCGAAATGTTGTGGTCAAGGCTGGCGCGGTCATAGTCAATGGGTGGCACACTTGACAAACGACCACCGTCGAGGTCAGCATGACTGCGCTGCCAGCCTTCCGATCGAACATTGCCTCTAATGTCTCCTTTTTGTCCTTTACCACATTTGCACCCTTTTCCTCCTCTGACGCCTGTGATGACTTGCTCTTCATGCCATCTCAAATACTTCGTGAAATGTCCAATGGGGAACACTGTGTCACAATGCCGTTTTAAGACAGACACCTTTGGCGCCATTGTGTTGTGGACAGGATCGTTTCGATGGATTCACCATGAAAAGCACAACTTGGCACAATGACAACAGCGATCGGACGTCATATTGATAATAATAATGATGGCGTGGGTTCTTAGAAAAGTGCTGTAGTATATTGATACACAAAACAACAAACAAAACGCCGTGTACTGTTACATCGACTGTAACATTGATATCACAAAAAAAAAATCAAACTATTGATGGTAACTTGACTAGCACAGAACTACTGAGGGTAGCCTGGGAGCTGGTGAGCGGTAAACGGCGTCGAATCAGCAATGTTATTGTGCGAAAGAGAGCCAAGACATCTGTGGGTGCTCTATTTTATACCGGTGCTGTGCATAAAAAGACGAAAGATCAATTAGTAGAACTTGATACAGTGTCTGTGTGACGATTTGCCCAACCGGTGAAGATCAGCTATATGACACGTTCTTGCCAGCAAGTAAAATAACATTGCACTTATGAAACAAATAGCTGCCGTCAAAGAAGCAAACGCGAAGCTGTTGCTG
>CALGTP010000910.1 GCA_937902105.1 uncultured Actinomycetes bacterium | reverse complement strand
CGGCGAAGGTCCTCCCCTATTTGCAAAGCAATTTCCTGTAATGCGGTTTACCTATGCCTTACCTGGACATCAAATGTCAAACGCAAACATGAGCAACCCATGTATCTTCGACGACACGCGTGGAGACGTCTATCAGGGTGCAAGCGTCCTCAACAACTTGCCACCTTTCTGTGACCAAAATGAGACAGCATACTCGTCCACTTTAGCTGCCAGCAACAACACCGCCTCGAAGCCCTCGTCACCTGGCTGCAACTGCAGCAGACTGCTGAGCCGTCCGACCACCTCATCACCCCAAGCGACAGTGCCACACAGAGGCAGCCGGTATTCATCAAAGGCAGCGCAGCGAATCATAGCGTGCGTTACCGGCGCAGTGACCGCCATGCCACAGGCAATGCAGAACCGGCATTTCGCAGCACTAGCCTTTCCCCCCACATGTGTGAGCACTAAGATCCCCAAGCGCAAGCGACAGAACGCCCTGACGGCCACAAGCGGCTGCCAGCCCATCGAGAAGCGCGCAGCAGCGTGGATGACCCCGGGTAGGAGATTGTCAGGATATATAGTGCCAAACGGCATGCAAGACCTTCGAGATCGGAGGAGCCTCCCCGCCTGCTCAGCGCACACAGCAGAGAGCTGAGCCAGGACCTGCTTCTTATACGTCCAAAGGGAGCAGCCAACATCCGGAAGGTCTGGCAAGCCCCAGCGCCGGAGGAGCTCCATGCTTTCACACGCCCATGTCCCAGGACATGCGTGGGCCCTGCAGAAAAAGCCCTTGTAGAAATCACTGTCCGGCAATAACCATAGCTTCGCCCTCCTGAGAGCCACCTCCTTTACGGCCACCGCCATTCCAGAAAGAGGTCTCCCCAATTCCCACCGCACTGCGACCCCAGGAAGCCATGGGGAGGCGCCAATAATAGCACGCAGCCAGCTTTCCAAGTACCATCCAGCAACTCCTCGGCATTGTCTGCCAGAGCCGCATACAACCAGCGCCTTGGAGCCAGCGAGCCGTCGACTTTTCCCTCAAACAGGATCATGGCCAACGGCAGCGGGATGGCCTTAGCTGCAACCAGGCCGCTCAAAACAGCCGCATGTCCTGCAGCTGTGCCGCATCGCTTGAGTAATGTAGCATTGCTGCCTCCGTCGAGGTCCCACCACCAACCCAACCATTTGTGCGGGCCATCGCAGACAAACAAACGACTCCACACACTTGGCTGCACCTGCATGTAGATTGGAGGCATCTCAGAGTCTCGACCCCCCAAGAGGTAAACCACCGATTTCTCCTGGCCGACATGGAACTGAGCTCCGTGAAGCCATGACCACCCAGCAATGATAGAAAGAACCCGGCACATCTCCCCGTGGGAAGAAGCAAAGACCACCGGATCATCAGCATGCAGTAGGATAGCCAACCGATTGGGATCCATCAAGTCGAGTGCCCTCGCTGCAGATGCCTGCAAGTCCCGGTCCTCAGCTAAAGCATGCCCATCAGGAAGGTGGCCAGCGTCCCGGATGCAGCCCCTGAGATTCTGAACCGCATCAGGGTGGGAGTGCCAGCTCCAGACCAGGCCACCTCAGCCCAAAGGCTTGGAATGTCAGGATCCACTGCCACCCCGCAGCCGGCCTCCTTGAGGCTGATGGCCAAGGAGTTGGGGACCAGTGGGTACAGCACTGGACCCAAGGAACCCCCCTCTGGCAAGCCCTGCCGGATAGGTACCACGCTGCAACCGCTCATCGTGACAACCCCCACATCCAGGGCAAGAATGTGCCCCAACAAGTGGAAGCCTCCACCCCGGAGCTTTGGGCCAGTGGAAGACAGCATGGCCACATCCTCCCTCCAAGTGTAAGGAAAGGCCTTCTTGAAGTCCCCCATGGCCGCAAGGATTTGCCGCGACCGCGCCTTGGCCATCTGCGCCACTTCTGTGAGTACCAGAAGGGGATCGTCCGTGGACCTTATGTAGCCACTCTGCCCATCTTCCAAGTAGCCCCGCACCAATGGCCTCAAAAGAACGCAGAGGATGCCCTCCTGCAGGAGGCCCATCTGGCCCCGAACGAAAAGCAGCCGCCACGCTTCATAAGTCGACACGGCTCCAGATTTGAACGTAACCCCAATGGCTACCCATCTCCAAATAGCGGGCCGCAGGGCAAAGCATGAGGGCCCTGCAAGCTGCACTAGGCGCCACACCACTGTCAACCACCGAGGGTCCTCGCACTGGTACGCAGCACGCGGGAGCAAGTCTGGAGGCATAGCCCTAGAAGACTTCCAATCGCCAACCACCGCCCGAACAATAGGCTCACAAACCTCCACATCAATCTGGCCTTGGCCCCGTTGGCGCCACGCCCTCCCCATAGCCGAGTGGATCTGGTGGACCTTCGCCTGGATAACCCCCGTATCAACCTGGACCGGGCCCTTACACTGCTCCCGCAGCTTGTCACACCAGCCTCGATGAGTAGAAGCCGCATCCAGCACCCCACCAAGCCCGTCCATGCGCCCAGGAGGTCGGACGACTGGTTTCCGCAAAAAACGGTGACAGCGCTGGATGGTAGATAAGGGCAGAACAGACCGTCCCATCTCATATTCCAATGACTTGCGCGCATGAGCTGCAGAAGGTAGATCATCGCAGGTGGCAGTAGCGCACGGCGAAAAAGTGGCCGCACTCTGAGCCCCGGCCACACCTGCGACAGGCATCACCCAGCCCTCGCGCACCACATTGCCAACGAAGCATTGCAACCATGCAAGGCAGTCCAGCAACCAGAGACAGCATTCGACCCCCAGCCTACGTGACAGACTGGCAACCTGTGTAGCTGCATCCTGGCAAGCGTGAGCAGTCGCTGCAATACCGTCTAAGACAGGTGCTACATGC
>CALGTP010000909.1 GCA_937902105.1 uncultured Actinomycetes bacterium | reverse complement strand
CAACGTTACTAGACTTTTGAAGTACCCTCAAACACAACACGTAATACTGCTAGATTTCTAGGGCCCCCCGAACACTCGAAACAACAAATACCCAGCAGAATAACATAAACAATTAGATTTCTAGGGGCCTGCACTTTGTCTCTGGTTCCCCCACTGCAAGCAAGGATGAGCCTCATCGGAGCTCTGGTGATAGCTTCCCTCACACACAAAAACATGACGAGGAAGCAGCGCTTAGAGAATGCAATGACTGGCGCCCTTCTTGCATCATAGCATCATTTTCCATTTGTGTTTTTTCTGTTTCTTTCTTCGAACTTGGCTCTGCTCATGTTGCTGTTGTTCTCATGAACTGTTGCTTGCTGCCTTGATTGTCTCTTGAGGTCTGGTCCTACTAGACCTCGGAGAAATCATGTCGGAGTTGGCGGCGAAGAAAGACAAGGTGAAGAAGTATGCTTACTGGATCGACAGGCGAACGTCCACCACTATGAAAGATATTTGCGAAGCAGTGATCGCCGCCTGTTATGGTGCTGATGGTCCGTTGCTATGGCAGCGTCTTCAGGAGGTGATCTTAGAGCGGCGCTTTGGCAGGGAGCGCGCATACTTCGAGACCTCTCAAATGACCGTGCCCGATTGTTGGAGAGCCTCAGCGAGGCTCATGCAAAGAGAGCTGGACAAATGGCACAAGCTAAGCCCGAAGCCGGACCTTGCAGTTCCGGAGGCCATGCCAGACGAGAACCAGTTTGCAGCTAGTGCAATGCGATCGCTCACAGCTGGCATCAAGCTGGCTGCCATGTGCAGCTCCCATTCTACACAGGACTTGGAGTTTCACTACAAGACGAAACGGGTCAACATAGACCAGGATGATTGGGAGATGTTGCGCAAGATGGAGGAGGAGGAGGATGAAGATGCTCCAGAGGGCGATGCTGACCACCAGGATGAAGGAGCGAGCGGCAAGAATTGCGGCAAGCCAGTTGAGTTGGATGGGCTGGTGACGCAGATTCGGGCTTCCAACGCCTTCAAGCAAAAGTATGATCCACCTGCAGAGGGAGAGGAAGCCATCAAGCCTAAAGACCCTGACACTAGTGATGATCAGGCGTCCGTGCTGGAGGGGCAGTCTCGAGAGTATGCCGCCGACGCACGCCCTGAAGACATCGATTTAGTTTTAAAGATCGCCCAGTCTGGTGACACAGGAAAAGGATTGCGGAGTGAGCACATCCCTACAGAAGACAAGAGGACTGCTGGAGGAGCCCTACGCGGTCACGTGTGCTTTGAAACAGCGAAGGCTGATTTATGGCGACTTCTTGCGTGGCTAAGGATGGGTCCAGACGGATGCGACTGTGATTTTATCCGCAACCATTATGCCAGTCACGCTTCTTAGATCTTCTTAGCTCGATGGTTGAGTTATTTTGGGTATCATTGTCGCAAGACCCGCTATTGTCCTTCAGCCTAGTTCATAACTTTGCAATGGCTAGTTGCATTGGGTCATGGGGCACACTTTCCATCACTTTCTTCTTATATCACTTTGCGTTGCTTGTGCCACATGAAGCGACAAAGGCTGCTGGCAAGTCTGTGAGCCGGCGGTGGCAGGATCAGTTTCGGCACGAGATGGCTATGGCAGAGGCTTCTTCAAAGATGCCGGTGCACCGAATTTCAAGTCAGGCAGCTTGGGCCAAAGTTGCAGAGGACCAGAGCACCCAACTAGGAGGCCAGCTTGCCGCACCCAGCAAGCTGAACACGGCTGACACCATCCTCGTGCAACTGAGTGGCACTTGGGTGCCGGCCCTGATTTTGTCAGTGTGGAGGCTTTACCGTAATGGCAATTCTACCTCGCAGCTCACTGCTGTGGAAATTCCCCGTGGCTGTGTCCACAGCGCTAGGGCTGTTATCTTCAAGGTGGGCGACGATGGCACTGCCACATGTGAGGCTAGCAGCAATTGTCAAGTGTTCTCCCTCAAGCACCTTGGAGTATCAGCTGAAATTTCTGAGGTCATGGAGTCTTTGGATGGCTATAGATGCAAGCTGTCGGCAAGCACCGCCAAGGCCATCAAACAGTTGAACCAGGACCAGGACAACGATCAGAAAGAGCAAGGCATGGACGCTCAGAAGGGTGACTGTGTAGACGCTACAGATGGTGCCAGCTCTAAGAAGGCCAAGGCGTGCAAGGGTCCGGTTCTCAAGCACTTCTTGAAGAAGCCTGGCAAGCAGGACAAGCCGATACTTGGATGATCTTGGATGCGTTTAGTGTTGTTTTTTTTGGGTGGGCTAATGGCCATTTTTAGTAACAAATCTGTTCACATCATGGTTCAGGGGATTAATTTTATTTTACAGGCTCTCAAGCACATCCAAGGATAGAACCGACAGTTAAGAATTTCAAGAGGGGCAAAGAGGGTAACAAGCTTATAGCACAGCAGTTGCGCAGGCTTTGCGCTCTTGACTCGGCCATGTTCCCTAAAGCCCCACTTGTCCACCCAGAGACTACCATTTGTTTAAGGTGATGTTTATTTGCTGTATTCATTTCTAGATATTTTTAAACATTGTTAATAGAACAGTTGCAATAGAACAGTTACGTTTTGGCCACCTTACGCAAATGTAAGGAGACGCAAATAGTTCGCTGCAAAGAGACCTTCGACAAAGCCGACCTCAAGCTCGAAGACTTCCTGGACAAATCAGGAGGATTCTTCAGCGTGTGGTTCTCCACTATAAGGAGCCGCGACCAGTACGGTCTGAAAGTGAAGGATGCGTTGCAAGAGTGCTTCGACCAGTTGAGATCAGCCAAGCCGAGGCGCTCTGCGTTGATGCAGTACGCCAACCACATCGGCATGTTCAGTCTCAAGACGCAGGACTACCATATGTTTATTT
>CALGTP010000908.1 GCA_937902105.1 uncultured Actinomycetes bacterium | reverse complement strand
GGAACTGGATCATCAACCGAGGTGCGGTAGTAGTAGGCCATGGCTACCGCTTGGTCATGGTGGTAGCGCATATCTTGAAGAAAACCCTCGTCCACAGCATTGTGCGCTGGGGTAGCGGCCTTGTGACCAGCGTAGTAGCCAATTCCCACTCCGAAAATGAGCATTGCGACCCCGAGAGCGATGAAGTTCAGTGGGTTCTGCCACCACGGTAAAACGGGGGGTTGAGCCTCGGTCAGGGTCTCGGGTTGGTCGGACATCACTCAAGCGTGGCATAAAACTGCAAAGCTGGTTGAGTCGACAGGCGATTACTTGATGAGGCAGGTGCGGTTGGTAAGGTTCATAAACACTTTACGGAGGACTCCCCATGTCGTTAGCAATCTCAACATCACCCAAGACTTTGGTCGACACTTTTGGTGTCGTGACCGAACGTACGAATCGCATCGTGCGGGATGTCGCTCTTGTCATTGGTTTCGCCGTCCTCACGGCGATTTTGGCTCAGGTCCATTTCAGCCTGGGATTCACCCCAGTGCCGATTACTGGTCAAACATTGGGTGTGCTTTTGTCAGGTGCAGCACTTGGTTGGCGTCGTGGCGCTCTGAGCATGGGTGCCTATTGGTTGGTGGGTATTTTTATGCCCATCGCTTGGTATGCCGGTGATGATTCGGGAAGCAACATCAGCGCTGGATGGCACATGGCTACTGGGACCACTGCTGGCTACCTGTTTGGCTTTGTCGTTGCTGCGGCATTCGTGGGCTACCTTGCCGAGCGTGGTCAAGATCGCTCATTTTCCACTTCACTCCCAGCAATGTTGGCCGGCTCAGTCATCATCTATGTCTTCGGTGTTCTGTGGCTAGCGCACAAACTGAGTGTTCCCGTGTTCAACGGTGAACAGAATGCGGTGGGTTACGGCTTGACTCCGTTCTTGGCTGGCGACCTCGTGAAATTGTGCATCGCTGGTGTTTTGACGCCTGCTGCTTGGAAGTTTGTCGGGCGCAAATCCAACTGATTGCTAGCGAACAACGTCGCCCTTGATGACGGTTAGTTCCCGATCCCCGGTGATCTCAATAATGAATTCCCAACTATCGCCATCGTTGTCGGTGGCCGAGCAAGCGTATTGAGTCCCGACTTTGATCGACTGCGGTGTGTCGCACAGAGCGTTGCTGAACTTGTATCCAGCGATTCGCGCCTGATCGCTACTTTCAAGGAATTTCTCCCCCTCAGATTTGTAGTTCTCGCTCGTCGTTGAGCAGCCAGTGACGAAGCAAAAAAGCGCTGCAACGAACAGGATTGGGCGCTTGTGGGACAGAAGAAGTGGTCTCATATGAGTTTCCTGAAATATAACCGATGAAGGACTTACTGAGTGGTTGCCTTCTGTCGTTGTTGACGGATCGAGTCCACGGTGACAACGACAAGAGCGAGCCAAATCAACGAAAATCCAACGATACGGCTGGGGGAGAGTTTTTCGTGATAGGCCAACCACCCCAAGAGGAAGTTGATGATCGGAACCGAATATTGCATTGGCCCAAGAACTGTGAGTGGCAGTTTGAGAGCAGCGGTAGCGAAAAGTAGCAGCGGTATGGCCGTGATGAGTCCAGATAAAAGCACGAGCACGACATGCTTGGCATCTGCTGAACGCAGAACCGAGTCGGTATGTCGAGAGAACCACATAATGAGCCCGACGGCTGGGACAATCAAGACGAGGGTTTCTGACATCAGACTTTCCAGGGGTGGTAGAGGTACTTGGCGTTTGAGCAATCCGTACACGGCCCAAGAAGCAGCCATAGTCAAAGCAAGATACGGGACTCGGCCGTAACCAAAGGTGAGCACGATGACTGCGCATAACGCGAGACCAGAACTCACTTTTTGGGGAGTCCGAAGTTTCTCCTTGAGCACTTTGACCCCGATGAGCATTGTCCCAAGTGGGGCGATGAAGTAGCCGAGAGCAGCCTCAATGACTTTGCCTTGATTGACAACCACGACATAGGTCGTCCAGTTGACGGCCAGCAAGACTGCCGCCAAAGTCACTCTGCCCCAGAGTCTTTCTTGTCGTAATAGGTGCAATAACTTGATGAATCGCTGACGCACCACGAGAACCGAAATCAGCAATATCGCCGACATGACGATGCGAAAGCCAATGAGCTCGAGAGGCGTAAATGCTTTGAGGGCTTTCCAATAGACAGTGATGAATCCCCACAAAATGTAGGCCGACATGCCTGCAGCAACTCCGCTGCTGGCGGTGGTGCTCCGTATTTTTTCCGAGGACACCTGAGAACTCACGCTTCTTTCCTATCATCTGAGAGCCTTTCCACTAGCGTTCCCTCTGTGGATGCACTGGAGACAACTCAACAATGGCGTGATGTTGTGGCCCTCAAGCCTGCAGCGTCGTTGGATGAGTTGTTCGCCACCTCTCCAGATCGTGTGCAGTCCATGACTCTGAGGGTCGGTGGTTTGCTGATTGATTATTCAAAGCAACTTCTTGACCCCAAGATCATTGAGGCGTTATTGAGTGTGTCCTTTGAGCGCGATGTGGCATCTGCATTTCAAGACATGGCCGCTGGTCAGGCGATCAACGTGACTGAGAGTCGTGCAGTTGGTCATATGGCCCTGCGTTCGCCCAAAGGTCAGCGATGTCTGATGAACGGTATTGATGTGGCACCAGAAGTTCACGCCACTTTGGATCGAATGGCGACTTTGGCGACGGCAGTGCGCTCGGGCGATTATGTGGGAGCGACTGGATCGCGAATTCGCACCATTGTGAATATCGGAATCGGTGGAAGTGATCTTGGTCCATCAATGATGTACGAAGCATTGCGATCTTTGCGCTCCGCGGAGATCAGTTGTCGATTTGTGGCCAACGTGGATCCGGCAGATCTGGCAGCCAATCTTCAGGGTCTTGAGCCAGCGGAAACACTTTTCATCGTCACCTCAAAAACATTTACCACGCAAGAGACTTTGAGTAATGCCACAGCAGCGCGCGAGTGGTTGGTGGCGGCATTGGGGCAGACAGCAGTTGATAGACATTTTGTGGCTGTCAGTTCAGATGCTCAGGCGGTCAAGGAATTCGGCATTGATCCGCGCAATATGTTTGCGATTTGGGATTGGGTGGGGGGTCGCTTCTCATTGCCATCGGCTGTTGGTTTGGCAGTCATGATTGCGATCGGTCCAGAGGCATTCCAGGAGTTTCTCATCGGCATGCACGGCATGGACGCACACGCTCGCGACAGTGTCGGTGCCGACAATGCTCCGTTGATGTTGGCGTTGATCAATATCTGGAACTCATCAGTGTTGCAGTCTCGCTCTCGTGTAGTGATGCCGTATTCCTTTGATCTGCGACGTTTGCCGGCCTATTTGCAACAACTGGTGATGGAATCAAATGGGAAAACCGTCCGTAAGGATGGGTCGCTGGTTCCATATGCCACCTCGCCAGTGGTGTGGGGTGAACCAGGTACCAATGCGCAACATGCTTTCATGCAGTTACTTCATCAAGGAACTGATGTTGTGCCCGTTGATTTCATCGGATTCGCGCGCTCTGATTCACCCGATAAGAGTCGTCAAGGCCTGCTATTTGCCAATATGTTGGCGCAATCGCAAGCTCTTGCCTTCGGTCAACCGCAAGAAACCCAGCAGGAGAAACATCGTAACTTCTCCGGAAATCGACCGAGCACGACGATCGTCGCTGCGGAGTTGACGCCCCGAGTGCTCGGTGAATTGATTGCCCTCTACGAGCATGTTGTGTTCTTTGAGGGAGCAATTTGGGGAATTAATAGTTTTGATCAATGGGGCGTTGAGCTTGGCAAAGAGTTAGCCACGCAGATCTCGCAAAACATCGCGGATGTGGACGATACAACTCGCCACAATATGGATGCTTCGACCCACACTCTGTTGCAATGGTTCTCCGAACAGCAGACAAACACCTCTCAACCACCCCTCCATTAAGGTTTCTCGCACTGTGCATCAACTTGAACGTGTCACCAATCTCCTAGCGCTCTTGCTGTCGGCACGACGACATCTCACCTTTGAAGAAATTCGTACTCAGCTCAAAGGCCAGTATCCAGAAAATCTCGTTGCAGCACGTGCCGCTTTTGAGCGTGATAAAGCCATCTTGCGTGATGAAGGGGTGCCCATTGACTCCGAGGTGCAGGGTGGAGATAAGGCTGGCATGACTGGCTATCTGATTAAACGCAGCGCATACGAGTTGGGGGATTTAAATCTCTCAACTCAAGAGGCGGCAGCCCTGCGAGTAGCCGTGTCCACTCTGCGTATGGGGCAATCGTGGGGCGAGGAGGCATTGTGGAAAGTTGATATGGAAGACCATGGGTCGCAACTGGTGACCGCCTCGGCTCATGCCACCTTGCCCGTGCATCCAAACTTGCCGCTTTTGCACGAGGCTTTAATCAAAAAAGTCGCTGTTGGTTTTACCTATAGCGATCGCCAACGAGTTGTTGAACCTTATGGTTTGTTGGCCCGCAGTGGCTGGTGGTACCTAGTCGGTCATGATCAATCGGTCAATGCAGAACGCACATTCAGAGTTGACCGAATTGAAGGCGAAGTTTCCGTCCGGCGCGAAATCGCCTGCACGCGCCCATCTGGTTTCGATATCAGAAAAGCCTTCCCAGTTGATCTCAAAGAGTTGCCTGGAGCTATTGATGTCGGCAGCGAAGTTGCTCAGGTCTTAGTGGATGCCAGCGATGTCGGAGTTGTTCTTGGGCAATACACCCAATCCGCAGTTGTAGAGAATCGACCTGACGGCTCAGTGGTTTTTCAGGTGCCCTGCTCAAATGTTCAAGCCTTTGAACAATGGCTTTTCGGGTTTCTTGATCGCGCCGAAGTTCTCGCCCCACCGGCTTTGCGCCAACATGTCATTGACTGGTTGCTCGAGATGACTGGCTCAGTAACGAAGGGCGAGCGATGACACGACGCGGACCCCGACCCATCAATATCCGTCTTCGTCGTCTACTGGTGATGTTGCCGTGGCTTATGGAGCGCGAAAATGTTTCAACCCAAGAGATGGCTGATCATTTCTTGATGTCTGTCGATGATCTGGTGGCTGATCTCACACTGGCGTCTCTATGTGGCGTGTCACAAGATCCTCGCGACCTGATTGACCTTTGGGTCGATGAAGACGAAGTGCACTTTGGCATTCCAAAATATTTTGATCGTCCTTTACGTCTGACTGTGACTGAAGCCTTTTCACTTGTCGCTTCTGCAGCCGCTGCTGAGCAAATTCCTGGTGCCGATGCTGATGGAGCATTATCGCGAGCGATCACCAAGGTGCAAGCCGTTTTAGCAATCGACAATGATGATTCTTTTGCGATTGATCTCGGCACCCCTGACACTGTCGCACCGTTAGTTGATGCCGCTCTCGGGCAGCAAATCGTGGAGTTTGACTATTGGTCAGTGGCGACCGGCCAATCTGTGCGTCGTCGTGTCGTGCCTATTGAGGTATTCGCTGAACGTGACCATTGGTATGTCCGGTCATTTGATACTGAGGCTCAGGCGGAGAGAACCTTTCGACTTGATCGACTTGACGACTTGCAAGCCATCAAGGAGTCCTTGGCTGTGACTCCATCAGCGAGAGGTGAGTGGTTTAGTTCACTTCAAGAACGCCATGTCGTCACACTCGAGGTGGATCCATCGTGGTTGTGGGTCCTCGAGCAGTATTCCGGCGTCGCCATCTCTGCTTCGTCGGCGACATCTAGTTCATCAAGTTATTCATGGGTGACAGTTGAAGTTGTTGTTTCCAGTGAACGTTGGCTGCAACGTGTATTGCTGCGTTTCGGTTGCCACGCGCGTCTCGTCACTCCATCGGAGTGGGCAGATTTGGCGGGTGCCACGGCCGAACTTGTTTTGACGCGTTATGGGACGAGGAAGGGAACGAGTTCAGCGGGGTCCACGATCCCATGAGCCTTCAATAGACATAAAAGGACTTCCGCCGTGGCACGGGTGTCGTGGAGGGCGTCGTGGGCATGAATGAGAGCGACGCCGTAGCGTTCGCAGACGGTAGCTAATTTGTGATTTAGTTGGCGATCTGGATCAAGGCGTCGGGACATATTTAAGGTGCACAACACACCCGCCCAATTCAACTCAATATTTTGCGAGCGGGCTGCGGCGTATAAAAATCCGGTGTCGAATGGTGCATTATGGGCGACAACGATGCACCCACTCGTCAGTTCAGCCAAAGTCGTCATCGACTGTTTCAGGGAGGGGGCAAAAATTAATTGGCGTCGGCGGATTCCATGAATTTCCTGCGGACCGAGATCGCTGCTGAGTAGAGGTGAAGGTCGAACATAGGTCACCCATTCGGAGACCCTATGTTGTTCAGGTGACGACTGTTGGCCGACCTTGGACCAGTCCATGAGCACCACCGCAACTTGCAAGATTTGATCTTCGCCGGCGCTGAGACCCGTGGTCTCGATATCCAAAACTGCGAAACGGGGAGATGTCTTGAACGACAACTTTTCTTGATTCACAAACAGCACCCTAGAGCAGGGGTCTGCGAACGGATTGCCTAATCACTCACGACGGAGATCAACTGACGGTGCGTAGACCCCTAGTGCGGATTCCGATTGGGGCGGCCACGGTGAAGCCGGCAAGGTGACGCTCTTCTTCTGACTCGCCTCCCCAATATCCGTACTCACGGTTTTGTCGCGCAGAGTCTTGGCAAGTTGTTGAGACTGGGCAAGTAAGACATAGCAATCGTGCTTGAGCCTCCCTGCGGACCCGAGCCTGGGGGCGCTCAGCTTTTGGTGGGAAAAACAAATTTGTTCGACCCCGACATACAGCGTGGTCCATCCAATTCTCCGACGAGGGGATGGCCAGTGGCGTGGACTCTAAAGCGGACATGATGGTGACTCACTCTCTTTTTCAACTGCACTTCTGAGGAAACTGAGATTTTTCACTAAACCGACGGGAGAAGATTTTTGCTTTTCACCGTTGACCTAATTAACACTAAATCTGAAAAAGAGCCAAGTCAACCGAAATCTGTACTTTGCGCCGAATGTCACATGTCAAACATGACTAGGAAATAACGCCGAAGGACTGACGGCAGTTCGTGACTTACAGCAGTTCGGCGGCCAAAGAGGCGACTTCGCTGCGCTCACAAGATGTCAAAGTGATATGCCCAAAGCACTTTTGACCCCTGAAGGCACCGATCAGAACCGCTAGGGCATTATTTGATTCCCCTAAATAGGGAGCATCAATTTGACTGGTATCGCCCGTGAATATCACTTTTGTGCCTTCGCCAATTCGGGTCAGGATCGTCTTCAATGTCGTCGGCTCTAGGTTTTGTGCCTCGTCGACAACGACGATTTGGCGATGTAACGAGCGACCTCGCAGAAAGGTGACTGACTCCAACGACAACTGATTCCGTGACATCAGTTCATCAATCATGGTTCGCGCCTCGCGGTTCGAACGCTGATCGGTGAGAGCGACAATGGCGTCGTGGATTGCTGACATCCAGGGATCCAGTTTTTCCTCCAACCCTCCCGGAAGAAAGCCCACATCTGCTCGTCCCACTGCGACCAACGGGCGGTACACCGCCAACTTCTCGTAACGTCGTTGTTCAACGACCTGATCCAATCCAGCGGCAATTGCGAGGACCGTTTTGCCCGTGCCGGCCCGCCCGTCGAGAGCGATGACGCTTACTTCAGGATCTAGCAGTAGGTCCAAAGCGAAGCGCTGTTCCTTGGATCGAGCGCGTAGTCCCCAAGCTTCAGGTGAGGCCTGGGGGATCAGATGTAGCGACTCATTCACGCACCGCGCTAACGCTGATTGTGATCCCGAACGAAGAACGGCGAAAGAATTTTCTGCAAGTGAACCGCTGGGAGCGACTTCAATCGGGTCCACCGTGCCTCCGCCGTAGAGGTGGTCCACAAGATCTGCGGGACAGTCAAGCGTGACCCAGCCCATTGGTCGCGTCGACGACTGCCGACCCGCAAGATGATGCTCGTGGGCGGTGAGACCAAGGTGCGCTGCCTTCAATCTCAAAGCAGCGTCATTGGACACCATATGGGTTGGCGCATGGTTGGCTTGGCCGAGAGCGGCCCCAATAATCCGGTTATCCGCCTTCGTAGCGTCGAGCCCATGCTCAATCAGGAGATGCTTCTGGATGCCATTGATTTCAATGTGGACGGTTGCGGTGTTGTCGTCATCTTGCACCAACAGAACTGGATGAGCGAGCGAACCGCCGGCTCGCATTCGGATGTCTTCAAGACCCCGTAACGCTGCACGTGCTGCTCGACCTACATCATCAGGTCTGCTCTTTAAACCATCTAATTCCTCAATGACTGTAAGGGGAATGACGATGTCGCAGTTGGGATAGGCCAACAAACAATTGGGATCTGCAATCAACACGGATGTGTCAAGAACAACTCGTGTCGTGCGTTGCGCAGGTGCCAGTTCGGACTCACTTTCAAGCTGGGGTTCGCGTCCTCGAGCCTCAAGCTCGAACTCTTCGTCACTGTGTCCTGTGTCCCGCAGCAGTTTTGTCACCAAATCTCCTTCACGCTCTTAAGTAGTTCTAGTTTGACAAAGGTTGCCGTTGTGATGTGGGCATTTTGAGGGAAACTTTTTATGAACATCTGGAGCGTTTGACACGCTTTGATCTTGGACCTAGGCATCCACCACTGGTGGGCTCGGTCGTGACAAACTCTTATCACTCGTCGTGTCGTCGGCTGGTGAAACGGCCGAACTGGTCCAAGAATTTGGCCGTCCGCGACGTCAACTAGTCGATCCAAGGCGAGTTTGTTGCATTTGCAATAACTTGAATACTTGTAAATGGCCTCAAAAGTGAATCAACTGTGGGTAGTTCCACCCGAGAACTGAGAAGGAAACAATCCGAATGACTAAGTCAGAGTTGATAGATGCGGTGGCAAAGAGTGCCGATGTGAGCAAGGCTGATGCCGAGCGAACCTTGGGTGCTTTTTTTGATCACCTAGTAGACGCGACCAAAACGGGCGACAAAGTGGCGTGGCCGGGCTTCGGCTCATTCACGACCAAGATTCGTGCTGCCCGCATGGTTCGTAATCCGCAGACTGGTGTCTCCATGGAGTCCCCCGCATCACGTCAAATGAAATTCGCTGCGAGCTCGACGCTCAAGGCGACTCTTAATCCAAATAGATAGCAAACCAAACAGAAAGGGTTCATCCCATGGCAGCAAAAAAAGCTCCAGCAAAGAAAGCAGCTCCTAAGAAGGTAGCTAAGAAGGCAGCCCCTAAGAAGGCAGCTAAGAAGGCAGCTCCTAAGAAGAAGGCAGCAGCTAAGAAGGCAGCCCCTAAGAA
>CALGTP010000907.1 GCA_937902105.1 uncultured Actinomycetes bacterium | reverse complement strand
CGATTCCACATCTTCGGGTATCGGTGGACGCAATTTGGTCAATGTCAATTCGACCCCGAGAACGCCAGAGAATTGCAACACCACATCAGCCATGCGCTGAGCCAAACGTTCAAGCAAAAGGTCGCTGGTATTGCGCGCTACCTCAGCAATCTGCATCGAGACTTCTCCGTAATGGACAGTCTGACTGAGGTCATCACTGCGCCCAGCATCTTTGAGATCGACATGAATGTCTATATCCACTCGCAGAGGTTGGGCCGCCTGACGCTCATGTTCAAGCACCCCAATCACACTGACTACCCGCAGTCCAGTTATCAAAATATGGTCTGTCACAGATGCCACGGTACCGTTGTCATCGGTCAAGTGACACCGTCCTGTTGTCATTCAAGAACGTTTGGCTTGTAGCAACGCCGTCACGGCCTTACCGTCAGCCTTACCTTGGCTGGCTTTCATGATCGCTCCCACCAAAGCGCCCATGGCCTTTTCTTCACCACCACAATATTTTGCCCAGGATTCGCTTTGAGCGGCGATGACTTGATCGACGATGGCTTCAAGCGCCGAGTTATCCAGCGCCTCAAAACCCTTCGCAGCAGCAATGGCCGTGGCATCTCCTCCACCGTGGGCCACAAGTTCACCGAGAACCGTCTTGGCCTGAGTGGAGGTCAATTTGCCACCAGTTTCCAAAATAATCATTCCCGCAAGATCACCTGCAGGCACTGCGGGGTTGGAACCCTGCTCAGCAAAAGCCTCCTTGACATGAACCAAGGCCCGCCCCACATCTCCGCCAGCTAGACCGACAGCGAGCACATAATCATCTTGTCCGCGTTCAACGATGACCATGATTGATTCTGCATCGCTGGCGACTCCTGTGGCTTGAGCCAAACGATTTCGTCGCTCGCGTGGCAACATCGGCAATGCTGCACGCACTGCCTCAATCCACGCCGCGTCTGGATCGAGCGGCACCAGATCAGGCTCGAGGAAGTAGCGATAATCATCGGCATCTTCTTTAGAACGCAAGGTATGGGTACGACCATCGGTCTCATCCCAGTGGCGAGTCTCTTGGCGAATCTTCTCACCTGCTTCAAGTAAAACAATCTGACGACGTGCCTCGTATTCAATAGCGCGGCCAAGTGAACGAACTGAGTTCACGTTCTTGATTTCGCATCTAATACCAAGTGGCGCTCCAGGTTTGCGCACACTGACGTTGGCATCACAGCGCATCGAGCCTTCTTCCATTTTCGCATCAGAGGCTCCAATGGCTACCAAGATCTGGCGAAGTTCGGTGACATATTGACGGGCCTCATCGGGGGTGGCGATATCCGGGCGACCAACAATTTCGACCAATGGCACACCGGCGCGGTTGAAGTCAATCAAGGAATGGGCACTGCCATGAATACGACCACCAGCACCACCGACATGGGTGCTCTTTCCCGTGTCTTCTTCAAGGTGAGCGCGCTCAATACCAATGCTTTTGCCACTCGGCAATTCCAGCCAACCATTGACGTTAATAGGTTGGTCATATTGCGAAATCTGATACGCCTTAGGCATGTCGGGATAGAAATAATTTTTGCGATGGAAGGTGCTTGACTGCACAGTGCAGTTCAGTGCCAGTCCAATACGCATCGCCAACTCAACTGCCTGACGATTGAGTACTGGCAAGGCTCCCGGCAGACCAAGAGTGACGGGATCAATATGAGTATTCGGTTCATCACCAAATCTGTTAGCACTCGCAGAAAACAATTTAGTTGCAGTTGCAAGTTCCACATGGACTTCTAGTCCACACACCAATTCGTAACCATCCAAAAGATATGAACCATCGTTGGGGGCAACCTTGATTTCGTTCTTACTCATATCGAACTGAGTCATCGTCCACCACCAGACGCAATCATGCTGCGCTCTAGCGAAGCGGCAACTCTAAACATTGTTTGCTCACCCAAAGTTGGAGCCATAATCTGAACACCGACTGGCAAACCAAAGGCACCAGTACCAAAGGGCACACTCATCGCTGGATGTCCGGCCAAGTTGGTGGGGATGGTGTACACATCGCAGAGATACATCGCCAGTGGATCATCTGACTTTGCCCCGACTGGAAAAGCCACGATCGGCGAAGTCGGAGTTAACAACACATCAGCCTTGGTGTAAGCACGATCAAAGTCTTCGCTGATCAAGCGACGAACCTTAAGGGCCTTGCCGTAATAGGCGTCGTAGTACCCAGCCGACAAAGCATAGGTACCCAGCATGATGCGGCGCTTTACTTCATCTCCAAAACCAGCCGAACGCGTTGCGCTGTACATCGCATTGGTATCAGGTGCGTTGACACGCATGCCGTAACGCACACCGTCATAACGCGCCAAGTTACTGCTGGCTTCTGCGGGGGCGATCAAATAATAAGCCGTTAGGCCATATTTCATTGACGGCATCTGTACGTCCACCATGATTGCTCCAGCAGCCTGAAGAGCATCAAAGGCCGCTTCAAGACGCTCAGTGACATCGGGGTCGGCGCCACCAGGCATATCGGTGATCCGACCGACGCGTAAACCTTCCACGCCCTGAGACAACACGCCCTGTAAAGACAATGGGCCCTGTGGAATTGAAGTTGAGTCCATGGGGTCATGACCACTGATTGCTTCCAGCACCAAAGCCGAGTCGCGCACATCAGTGGAGAATGGACCGACCTGATCAAGACTGCTAGCGAAAGCCACTAACCCATAACGACTCACCGTGCCATATGTGGGCTTGACGCCGACGACACCACATAATGCTGCAGGCTGACGAATTGAGCCACCAGTATCGCTACCAATGCTGATGGGAGAAAAACCAGCAGCGACGGCAGCAGCACTTCCGCCACTTGAACCACCTGACACGCGGGTGATGTCGCGCGGGTTATAGGTAACACCAAAAGCCGAGTTTTCGGTGCTTGACCCCATAGCAAATTCATCGAGGTTGGTTTTACCGATTGTGACCGCTCCCGCAGCCGCTAAACGCTGAACAACAGTTGCGTCATACGGCGGACGCCAGCCCTCAAGAATCTTCGATGAACAGGTGGTTGCAATGCCTCGTGTGCACATGTTGTCTTTAATCGCTATCGGAACACCTGCGAGCACCCCTGGATCACGACCTGCAGCAACATCGGCGTCAATGCGCGCAGCGGCAGCACGTGCCTCATCGGTAGTCACCAAGTTGAAGGCATGAATCTCTCCTTCGCGTTCAGCAATACGCGCTAAGTGTGCTTCAAGAACATCAGTGGCCTTCAGGACTCCAGAGCGAACAGCATCGGCGATGGCAGCCGCAGTGCTAGGAATTGTTGTCATCTCAACCGTCCAATCCAACGATTGGTGGAACACGAAAGCGTCCCTCTTCGGCTGCCGGAGCATTGGCCAAAACTTCGTCACGATCTAACCCCTGAACGACCACATCTTCGCGGAAGACATTGGAGAGCGGGTAAGGACGCGTCATAGGTTCAACGGCACTCAAATCAAGGGCATCAATATCAGCAAAATGTTCCAACATCCCAGCAAGCTGTGAGGTCATGCGGGCAACCTCAGCGGGAGTGAGATCAAGGCGAGATAGGCGCGCAGCCTTGATCACCGCCTCAGTGGAGATACGTTCGGAAGCTGTTTCGGACACGCCTCAATGCTACGAGCAGGACAGGTAGACGAGCACTGCCGTTTCGGGCCACATCACCGGTGCCTGCAGACCCACGACTTCAAGGTAACGCCCCGTAAAGGTCGCCGGCGCCCCACGTAGAGCCTCTGAAAGCCACTCTGGCTGCCTCACAACGGCCCCCGGGACTATGACGGAGGTCGCAGTGGTCAGTGGCACGATCTGAACTTCGTACAGAGCGTCCTCAAGCAAGCCAGGCAAACGCCACATAGGTGGCGTCAGCGAAACAGCGGAGGACAACTGGCAATACGCCACGAGGGCTTGGCGCCGATCAAGGGAATACACCCCATGAGACAGTCCTGCTCCAGCAGTGAGTTCGAAAGTATCAAAGCGCACGGTGTCACCACCATGCAATAGATAGCGATACTTTTTATATACCCCAATGATGTGACGAAGTTGTTCCAATTCGGAATCACGAAGTTCTGTGACATCACTTTCAACACCCAAGTGACCAAATAATGCTGTCGCTCCGCGAAAACTCATTGAATGTCGTCGCCCTGTCGTATGTGAACGCTCCGCCCCAATATGTGACCCCATCACCTCAGGTGGTATCAGCATGGATGCCCCACGTTGAATCAACTGGCGATCCAATGCATCATGACTATCGCTAGTCCACACTCGTTCGACACGACTCAAAATTGCATGATCGATCCGCCCGCCTCCCGAGGCACATGATTCAAATTCAACCCTCGGATGCAATTCACGAAGACGGTCCAACAGCGCATACAAGGCCACAGTTTGATCATGAGTTCCGGCTTTGCCATCGGGGTTACTCCCCTGTACATGCCAACGATTCATATCCCACTTCACATAATCAATGTCGTGATCGCGCAACAGCGCGTCTAATTGAGTCAGGACATGTTCAAAGGCTCCGGCATTCCACAGATCAAGCACCAATTGATGACGACCGAGAATCGGCTCATAACCTTCCGTGGCCAAAACCCATTCGGGATGGGCCCGATACAGATCGCTATCTGGATTGACCATTTCTGGCTCCACCCAAATACCAAACTGCATATCTAGTGCCCGCACATGATCAATCAATGGATTGAGGCCATCGGGATAAACCTCGGATGAAACCCACCAATCTCCCAGACCCTGCCGATCATTACGACGACCGGCGAACCAACCGTCGTCAAGTACAAAGCGCTCAATTCCTACTGCTGCACCGGCGGTCGCTAATTCTTTTAGGCGTTCAATATCATGATTGAAATAAACTGCTTCCCAAGTGTTGAGATGGACTGGACGCGCCGACAGTTCGAAACGTGGTGAGCGCCGACGCGCTTCATTGTGAAATCCCCACGATGCTGGGGTCATACCCGAACCTGAATAAACCCCGATGACATCAACGGTGCTGAATTCATCTCCGGCATAGACACAGATTTCACCAGCATGGAATAGTTCGCCACATTGGATGTAGCGACGACCGTCAGGTAATTTTTCGGCGTAGATCACATGATTAGCGCTCCACGCCGCGTGTACACCCCACACTTCGCCCTGCCATTCAGTAGCCCCTGATTGCAAAGCCCAGACATAGCCGGGATGCTCATGAGATGAACGACCGAGACGATTCTCGCTCGTCCACGCTCCGTATGGCCAGCGAAATTTCTGTAACTCAAACTCGCGGGTCCAACGACCACCGAAGATGCCGAGGTCCTCAGCATGTGATGCCAGCGGCAGAGAAACCGTGAAAGCGTCAAGCATAAAAGGCGAATCGCCAACATTGCGCAAAATGCAACGCGCCGTGAGCACGCCGTCGTTGGATAAGTGCAGACAAGAAACGATTTCAAGTTCGGCTATGAGATCATGCGCCACGCACTCTAAAAGAGTGCCATGAAGATCATCAATGACTTCATGCGATACATAACTAAATCGCGGTGACCAGTGTCGTCCTCCACGGCGGTGCCCTTGCAACCCGGGCCGGCCTGTGAATGCATCGCCATGCAGTGGCACGACAGAGATCGGAGTTGTGGAGTCCATCGCTCCGAAAGCCACGGGGAACGAACCCCATGTTTGCGGAAGTTCCGCCAGAGTTTGCCCCCAATGCAAAATCGTCGGGATGCCACTTGAGACATCAACGACAACGCTCACCGTTGAACTCTTGAGATGTTGAATCATGTTCACCCCCGCCCTACTTTGTACTCACAATGAGTCATAGTCAACCCGATCTCCGCAAGAATGAGCAGATGCCAGCAGACAGTACGAGTAAACAGCCCGATATTCGTGTTGATCCCATTCTTGGCACCACCGTTCATGTTGTTGGTCATCGCCAAAGCCGACCGAATTTACCGACAAATAATGCTCCTGCCGAATGCCCCTTCTGTGTCGGAGGACAAGAAGCCCCTGAGCCCTACGAGGTGCGCTCTTTCGTCAATCGCTGGCCGGCAATGGCCGATGAACGCTGCGAAGTGGTGTTGTATAGCAGCGATCACCACGCCTCGTTTTCCACCCTGAGTGTTGATGCCGCAGCCAAAGTGATTGATCTGTGGGCACAAAGAACAAGTGCCCTCTCGTCACGCCCAGATGTGCACTATGTCCTGATTTTTGAGAATCGTGGTGCCGAAGTGGGTGCCACAATTTCACATCCCCACGGACAGATCTATGCCTACGACCATGTCCCCGATCGTCCACAACGTTTATTCGACGCTACTTGGAAACCCGACACAACTGAATCGCGCAACGTCAACACAACCCCTTTGTGGTCGTGCGTTGTGCCCTATGCCTCGCAGTACCCAACGGCAGTGACCATTGCTCCCGTTCAACGCACGAATGACATCGCGTCTTTGTCATCTGAGCAGAGACGCGGGCTTGCTGAAATCTTGATTGACACTTTGTCACGACTTGATCGTCTCTTTGACACTCCCTTGCCGTACATGATGTGGATCAATCAGCGACCATCTCAAATGGCGCATGATGACGCATGGATGAATATTGAAATTGTTTCACCGTGGCGACAATCAGGATTGGCGCGCTTCATAGCCGCCGCCGAAGTTGGTGCTGGCGAATACTTTAATCCGGTGGTGCCTGAAGAACTTGCTGAAAAACTGCGCCGACTCAGTCGCTGAAAGGCGCAAACTGCGGTGAGCGCTTCTCCAAGAAAGACTGCACGCCCTCTTGGAAATCTGCACCCATCACCGAAGCGTTCATCATCTGAATTGAGTTCGTCGTAGCGGTTTCCACATCAACGTCCCAGTCGCCGTAGACCTGCTTCTTCATCTGCGCCCAACTCGTTGGTGAACAATTTTGCGCAAGATCAGCGGCGTATGCCAGAACATGGCTCATCAACTCCTCACCAGCCACGACTCCATTCACTAACCCCATCTGCATTGCTTCATCAGCAGTAATGACCCGACCTGACAACAGCAAATCAAGTGCTCGCGGCATGCCGATCAACTTTGGTAGAACCCACGAGGATCCATATTCACAAATCAGACCGCGTCGACTAAACGATGTCGTCAATTTGATTCCGCTGGCGGCGAAGCGAAGATCACAAAATGCTGCCAAAACGAAACCAACGCCAGCTGCTGCGCCATTGAGAGCAGCGATGATTGGCTTGGGATAGGAAACGAAATCACTAAAGCGACCGCCACCTGTGGCTGGTCCCGCGCCACCTGCAGGGTTAGCGCGAATTTGATTGAGCGCGTCCATGTCAGCGCCTGGACAAAAACCGCGACCCGCTCCAGTGATCACGACAACGCGCACCTCAGGGTTGAGGCGACACTCTTCAAGTCGGGCGAAAAACTGCTTCGACATTGCGGCGCTCCAAGCATTCATCCGATCAGGATTATTCAAGGTGATCACGCCGATACCCGGTTCTTGCACTGACAGGAGAACTAACTCAGACTGATTCGACATCCTCTTGACGATAGTCCTCTACCAACACGACCTTGCGAGCCTGACGTGCATCAATCGTGAAATAGACCACCGCACCGACGATCAGAATCAGTGCAGTCCATTGGTTCAAGCGCAATCCCCCGCTCTCCTTGGCCGCATCAATGCGTAGCCCTTCAACCCAAAAACGACCAATGCCGTATCCCATGACGTACACCGCCAGCAATCTGCCTGGTCGCGCTGCAAGCATTCGGCGACCCACAACAATCAATATCACCGTTAGTGCCAAGTTCCATAATGACTCGTACAAAAAAGTCGGATGGAATAAAGTGCCCGCTGGATAGCCGGCATCCAAAACTTTGTCTGCATCAACTCTCAAACCCCACGGCAAAGTCGTTGCTCCACCAAATAACTCTTGGTTCCACCAATTTCCCCAGCGCCCCACAGCTTGAGCCAATGGCAAGGCCGGTGCGACCGCCCACAAGGTCTGCGCAACGGGCAGATTCTCTCTCTTCAACGCCCAGACTCCAACAATGATGCCCAGCAACATTCCGCCAGGAATCCCTAGTCCCCCTTTCCAAATTTTGATGATGTCAAAAGGGTGATCAGAAAAGCGACCCCATTCTGTGGCCACGTGATACAGCCGGGCACCAATCACACCCGCTGGAACCGCCCACATGGCGACATTATTAACCTGCTCGGGACCACCGATACCGATCAAAGTCATCCGTTTGCCCCACAAGCGGACTCCCAAAATCACCCCTAGAGCAATCATCAAGCCGTAGGCACGCAACTGCAATGGACCGAGGTGAATCGCCGAACTGCCGGGACTCGGGATATAAGAAAGGAAATTCATGCAGTCACCTTGGCAATAAAGGCCAGCGCTAATTCATTGATCAAATCCTTGTCATAGTCCTGAGTCGCCACATGAAAACTGCGCTCAAGCAAAATTCTTTCCACAGGTCCACCCCACTGCTCTGCCAATTGGTCACTGGTGGCTGGATCAACGACGTGATCGTTCTTAGATGTGATCAGCAACATCGGGATCGAGCACGAACCATATTGCGACAGCATCGGTCTGATCCCATCATCAACCATGGAGACCAAAGGTGCCAAAGGTGTTCCCGCGTACGAACTTTCTTTCACATTCGGGTCAGCAATGTCTGAACCAATGCCGGGAAAAACCTCAGTGCCTTCAGCAAGCAGACCTTTCACCATTTCCAACATCTCTTCTGCTTGGGGCTGTGAGGCGGGGTTGATACACACGATGCCAGACACAGTTGGTTGGCGCAATGCAGTCCACAGAGTCAACGCTCCGCCCATGGACAAGCCAGCCACGACAACTTTGTCAACGCGAGCAGCAAGTCGCGCATATGCCGCTGCCACTTCTGCGGTCCAGTCGCTCCAACGAGTCGGAATCATGTCTGAAATATCGGTTCCATGACCTGGAAGACGTGGAAGTTCTACGTCGTATCCTGCCCCAGCAAAACTCTCAGCCACTCCGCGCATTGATGACGGATTTCCAGTGAAGCCATGAATGCACAGAGCCCCAATTCGAAGGTTTCCTTCGTAGCTCCAAGATTCTGCACCGACTACAACTGCCGCTATATCAACATGTTTACTCATGATCTATTTCTACCGCATGAGGAACATGAAACTAGGGTCGCTCACGACTCAGGTATGAACAATGCGCATGAAAGCCTCGACCACCGTCGGATCGAACTGAGTTCCAGCGGCGCGAGCGATGTAGCGCACGGCATCATCAACCGTCCATGCTTTTTTATACACCCGTTCGCT
>CALGTP010000906.1 GCA_937902105.1 uncultured Actinomycetes bacterium | reverse complement strand
CTGAAGCCAGGGAATTTGAAGTCTCCCGTATTCAGTTATTCATTGTTGTTGTGGTCAGCTGAAGCCGGGGAATTTGAAGTTGATTTGATATTTCATTTTTCCACAATGCCTTGCACAACTCAAGCACGTCCCAAGCCAGAGCTTTACACGTCGGGATTCTAAGACCAGCCGCAAAAGACAAAAGTTTAACATACAAGCAACAAACAATAAACAACAGAATTCGAGACATAGTCTAGCCATTATTCAGTTTAATGTCGGAAAAGTTAATAACCGGAAGTAGGGCGCTGTAACGTCATGTAACGCTAATATGCTAATCCTTGGTGTGAGAGTGGTGGCATAAACAAAGCATGGCAAGTCAGACATGTCCCAGCACTTTAAACAAGCCGTCAGCAACCTACCTCATCATGCAACCCTAGCCCACAGTGGGTCATAGCATGATGCCTAGCACAGAGTCTCCCTTCACGCAAGCAATGAAGTGTCCATTGAAAACATTTGTCAAGCTTAACCGTAGCAAATTGTAATTCAGAACCTGGCAAATCACTTCAAAGCATTTCCCTGAGACATGGTTTTGCTCCGAAGGAAAACCCTGGCATGGGATGGCATCAGAAGCAATGGCAATAGAACTTGGCGCAGTTCTTACACGAGTAGCATCGCACAGCAACTGCTCTACCTGAGTGGGCTTAACAAACTTACCCTACCTTTCAACTCACGCTATTGTGCAACAGCCATCTTTCAACCAGCTACTGCTATAACCTACAAATATGATTCGCAACATGCGTGCAAGATTTGTTCCAAACAAGTCACACGATTTCGCAGCTTAAGGGTAAAACGGTCCAGGGCAAAACAACTTCAGCCAGGCCCGAAAAACTGCGGTGCAGAACCTCTGCGGATACTCTGCACTTGATGGCAAGTCCTTGCCACCCGACCAACCTTTGATCGCGAGACGCCTCCAGTATACCTTGGCTGGATCTCACACAACTCGGACAAATATTTGCCAAATCAAACATCAAACACAACTATGGACCAACAGGAAAACCACAAGTTGTAAAAATAATCTTGCCTGTAGCCAAGAAACGGGCGCTGCATGCCCTGACTGTTCGAGCCTCTGTCTCTTGTTAGACATGCGCTCGTTGAACTTGGCAACCACGTCTGCCGTCCTTTTGCGTCCCACGGCCTGCAAAGTCCTTAACTACTATAGCTGCCCAGATTCGAAAACAATCACAAACATGAGACGGTTGCATGCGGCACGTGTGAAACTCTGCACACATCGGAAACACAGTGACACGAACCGTGTGTATGGAAGTTCTGAAGTGTTTGGATGAACCGCCATAGTAGTTGATGGTGAAGGTGGCATGAAGGGCGGAGAATTCATAATTATGTGTTCGCTGTTGGTAACTTTGCCTGCGCAGCTCTACACGAATGTATAATATAGACTCGTTGCATCCAAGTTTCGCCATATTAGTCATTAGGTGGGTACCTTTGAGAAGGTCGTGCCCCCAGAGCCCCATGTATGTACACACGCAGATCAAGGAAAACGACGAGATAATTTCACGCCAGTAGACCTGCAGGGAACTTACAAGCGGGCAAGCTGGGTTCACAGTAAGAGCGAAGATAATCATAAATTGGCTGAACTATGCTGAACTAAACTCAAGAAAACTCAAAACGAAAACAGCTAATCGAGGATAGGTGCCGATTATTGGGAGATTAGGGGAACTGGATGTAGTTGGCTAGTGGGGGATTGCTGGGGCTGGTTGGGGGTCAAGTCATTTTCTGAACCGTCCGACAAAAATATGTGCTTGAGAGTTGGGGGTCACTGAGGGGACTTAATGATTGGGCCTTGTTAGATGTTTCATGATCCTTCGAACGCACTCTAGCTTGAACTAGCTTCAAATGGCTTTGGAGCAACATACGTGCCTGCTTAAACATCCAGCTGGAATGAGGTTGCTCGATCATAAAGAAGATGCTGGGTCGGGTAGTGCAGAGCAGTCGCACAAATGTCGCCTTGACTGCTAAGGTAGCCATAAAAGATGTGTGTGTGTGAGTTGTTATTCAGCTGACTGTGTAAGGATTTGTGTGTGAAATCACCAACACGTGAGGCCCCTACAAAACAACAAACAGGCAAGTAATCCGTACCTCAGGTGCTGTGGCGCGAGATATGTGATTTGACAATCTCACCTTGTAATTGCAAAGGTCTCCCTGAAGCATCCATTCCTTCTAAGAGGTCAGGAGGAATCAGCACATTGGCACGTGCGCGTGCTGTGTGTAATATTGTGTAATTGTTCGTAGGCAACACAAAATACACATTTGATTACATCAGCGAGCTTACTCAAAGTTGGAAAATTGCAAAATAAAGACCAGCCAAGGTTCTTGACGGCGATGAACGGAGGATGAAGTCGAAATAAAAAGACTACAGGGTGGGCCTGCAGGCACAAAAGCTTTCTCGACCAGCCTGGCTGAAATCACAAGTGTTTGTAACAGGGTGCAAGTCAAAATAGTCAATTACATTCCAGTGTACATTCGAATGCTGTTTTCCAGAAGCAGGCTTGGTTCATTTTAGTTTTAGGGAGTTGTTGTTGGTTTTATTTCTTACGAGTCTAACAGTTTTCTGTAAGTTCCTTACACACACACAAAAAGCCCACCAGATTGTTAAGGTATTAGGCATTCGAATTCCAAGCTCCTCCCAACCGGAAGCAAAGCAACCTGCATCCGAGCATCACGAGCTCTTCCCAACCGGACTTAGATGTCACATCATGGGCCTGGTTGCTTTTAATGTCGTAAGTCGCTGCATAGTACGTGTGCATCTGGAAGGTACGCCTTAGTTACAGATGTCGCAGGCAATCCAAAATATTCTAAGCACTAGCAGCTTTGAAACCGCCACTGCAGCAACACCCAACATAATCAATCCTTGCAAGTGTTATAAGACCCAAGCTTGACTAGCAAAACTAGACCCGATAAAATGTGTTACCTTTGCACTACCGAGCTTCATGAATTTGGCGCTTGCGCCAAATAAGTCCAAGCAGTGCAAGTCACGCTGGCCTCATATGAACTGGCAAGGGTATGAAAATGAGAGGCCGGATGCAATAGGATATAGAAAGGCCATTAAAGGATATTAAAGGCCTCAGTCGGGCGTGGCAATTAGGCACACTACTGATCACTACTGTGCTGTCATGCGACTTCAATAAACGATTGCAAATCCAACAAGCCAACAGGAATCTGATGAACTCTGCACGCAGCATTTACTATGCGGCTGAATCACGCTAAAGCTATTCCCAAGTGACCCTGCCAGGCGTTTATGTAATCGACCCACACGTCTAGCTCCTCCCATGGCTTGTACCAGTTAGCCTCGTCCACAACCAGTGTAGTGGTGTCATGCTCAAGACTAGGAACCTTAGTAGCCAATGCTCGCGAGACTAAGTAGTTGCAGCAGTGGAGCAATTAAGAACATCAAATAAAGCGCGTTGGAATACATGGATCACTGCACTGATCTCACGCTACTAAGTTGGGCACTGCGCCGGCGAGCCAGCAAGTTGCCGCAACGACCCAAACTGCCAAGGCACGCGTCATAGCGAAGCAGGATATGTGATTGTCGAGCTTCGGCTTAGGCTTGGGATGGCTTGGGAGGAAACGGCTACGGTGTTACAGTATGTTACAGTAAGGTTGCATGGAATGAAAGACTGTAACTACCCCCTATCAATCATTACCTGTTGAGGTAACCGAAGCCGGGGAATTTTAAGTCTCCCGTATTCGGCTGAAGCTGAAGCC
>CALGTP010000905.1 GCA_937902105.1 uncultured Actinomycetes bacterium | reverse complement strand
CGGCTGGAAGCACACTTCCTCCAGTGGCACCACCAACCCCCTCGGGTGCGCCCCGCGCGCATCCGGATCGTGGCCGCTGCCGACATTTCGATGCCGGCGCCGGCTGAAGGATCGAGCGCCGCTTGCGGGCCGCGTGCGGGCCGCGCTCAACTGAGCGCGGTTCGGCCAATGTGCTACCGGTTTGACGACCCTTGTCATTGGTGTGAGCGCGGCCCCGACTGGCGCGAGTTGGGCGAGCGATTCGTTCGCCGTCCGGTTCGTCCCTTATAATTACTTCTTGCCATGGAGTGACGTGAGGCTACCCGCTGAACTTAAGCATATCACTAAGCGGAGGAGAAGAAAACAACCGTGATGCCCCTAGTAATGGCGAATGAAGCGGGCTGAGCTCACGCCGCCAATCTGGAGGCCCTCGCGGCCCCCCGAATTGTAGTCTAGAAAGGCGCCATCGGCCGCGTCCGTCGCCAAAATCCCTTGGAACAGGGTATCGTAGAAGGTGAGAATCCTGTGACGTGGCGGATCGCGGCCGCACGATGCGTTCTTACAGAGTCGGGTTGCTTGGGATTGCAGCTTGAAATGGGAGGTAAATTCCTTCTAAAGCTAAATATTGCAGCGAGACCGATAGCGAACAAGTACCGTGAGGGAAAGATGCAAAGAACTTTGAAAAGAGAGTTAAAGAGTGCTTGAAACCGACAAGGGGAAACCCGGTTGCGCCCGGTGTCGTGCCGTCGACTCAGCCCTAACGGGTGCACTTTGACTGCACGGGTCAGCCGCCTCTCCGCGCGAGGGAGAAGCACCTTAGTTTAGTTACGGGGGACTTACCTCGCGTGGGGCGCCGTCTGACGTAACGGGCGCCACCGACCCGTCTAGAAACACGGACCAAGGAGTCTGACATGGACGCGAGTACTTGGGTGTCAAACCTATGTGCGCAATGAAAGTGAAGGGCGTGCCCCGCCAACCGACCTTGATCTGCTGTGAAGGGTTTGAGTGGAGCGTTCCTGTCGGGACCCGAAAGATGGTGAACTATGCCTGGATAGGTTGAAGTCTGCTGAAAGGCAGATGGAGGGCCGTAGCGATACTGACGTGCAAATCGTTCGTCAAATCTGGGTATAGGGGCGAAAGACTAATCGAACCATCTAGTAGCTGGTTCCCTCCGAAGTTTCCCTCAGGATAGCTTGAACGCCGACGGTTTTGTCAGGTAAAGCGAATGATTAGAGGCCTTGGGGCTGCAACAGCCTTAACCTATTCTCAAACTTTAAATGGGCAAGAAGCTTGGGATGCTTGATTGATCCCTTGCGGTGAACGGCGCGTTCAAAGTGGGCCATTTTTGGTAAGCAGAACTGGCGATGCGGGATGAACCGAACGTCGCGCTAAGGTACCCAAGTGTCCGCTCATCAGATACCACAAAAGGCGTTGATACCTTTAGACAGCAGGACGGTGGCCATGGAAGTCGGAACCCGCTAAGGAATGTGTAACAACTCACCTGCCGAAGGTATTAGCCCTGAAAATGGATGGCGCTCAAGCGGACCACCGATGCGCGACCGCCGGCGCGAGTGCGAGGCGCCGGCGAGTAGGAGGGCGCGGGGCTCGTGACGCAGCCTTGGGCGTGAGCCTGGGTGAAACGGGCTCTGGTGCAGATCTTGGTGGTAGTAGCAAATATTCAGATGAGAACTCTGAAGACTGAAGTGGAGAAAGGTTCCATGTGAACAGCAGTTGGACATGGGTGAGCCGACCCTAAGAGTCAGGAAAGCTCCGTTGAACGCGGCCCTTCTGTGGCCCGTCCTCGAAAGGGAATCGGGTTAATATTCCCGAGCCAGCGCGTGGATGGTGGGCGGTGACGCGAACGAACTCGGAGACGTCGGCGGGAGCCCTGGGAAGAGTTCTCTTTTCTTCTTAACTGCCTCTTGCCCTGAAAACGGTTCGGCCGGAGCTAGGGCTTTATGGCAGGCAAAGCACCTTAAGTCTTGAGGTGTCCGGCGCGCTCCCGACGGCCCGTG
>CALGTP010000904.1 GCA_937902105.1 uncultured Actinomycetes bacterium | reverse complement strand
CCAGATCATCCTTTGATGCCGAACCGTCTTGACCTCTAGGTCCCCTAAGGGTGCTGTAGATCACGGTTCGACCGAAGGTCGGGGTCCGGTGCCGTCTGTGCATCCCCTATGCAAGCCCCTACATAGGCCATTGAGCCATCTGGATCTGCCGAGTGCCCTCATAACCGCCCTAGTACATCGAGGTGAGTGTCTTCTCGAGTCTCGGCGATGCTTTCCCAATTCAGTTTCGACGGTAGGTAATTGTGGCGCTGACCAGCTACTCTTAAAGCTCCGAACCTTCCTGCTACGGTGTGGTAAATCTGGCCTTAGGCCACGGATAAGAGAAAGGAGGGTGGCAAGAAGCGGAACCGTTGAAGCGGCTGATGCGTGGTCTGAGTCTGCCACCGAACTATCGTCCACCGGACTGGACAAGTTGTCAGGCTGTAACAAGTCTGAGCTGCGGATGACACCATTTTGCTTGCACCGGCCCGGGTCCCGTTGGACCTTCGGCCGATCCGCCTGAGTAGTGAACACTGTTCGAGTGCCTGTGTCTCTCACGGGTGGCCGGTGTTCAGTATTGAGGTTCGCAGGCCTTTGGGCTGAAGGGTTGGACCGTGCCGCCGCGCCAAACATGAACACACCCTTGGAGGCTGTCAGTGGGATTGTCGAAGCAGTAGGTGGCGCGAAAGGAAACGGTGAGCGAAACTGTACCGCCAGCTGAGTAGGTCGGAGTATGTCCGTCCGATGAGATTTGCGGTGAGCTCTCGCCCGACGTAGCTCTTGTTGGTGCTGTCTGCGACCTCGCTTGGTCGAAAACTTTGCCCAAGGTGCTCTCGTGGTATGCCGGCGTCGAAGGTAACTTTGTCTATTTTCCCAGTAGTCCTTCACTGACGCCATTTGGGAGGCGAAGTGGGCGCGGTCTAAACGACTGCCTAGAGATAAAGAGCGCTCCCAAGAGACTGCCGCGGCAGCACTATCCTCGAAAGCCATGGCTGATGTGCAAATGGTGTACCGAATCAGCTCGAGCTCCCCTGCGCAGTCAGGTTCCGCCAAGGAAGGCAGCTCCCATGTATCATCCAAATCGGCTGCGGCAACAGTGATGTGACATGCAGTTCGCCAGGGGTGCCGAGTGCGTGTGGCATTAAGCTGAGCTTCATATTCAATCTTCCAACTTACCGTCTGATTGCGCTCCCAAATATCCTCGCCGAAGGAGTCGAAGGAGTCGTCCGAGCAGGACGAGCAGTCAGAGCCGTAACGTTTGGGTATCTCGTACGACTCGTATGCGTCTGCGATGAAGGAGTCGTCGGAGCAGGAGGCGGAGTCCAACTGGAAGTCCTGAGTCGACGGACGAGGAAGGTCACATTCAGAATCGGAAGTGTCCGCAGTCACCTTGCCCATGAACCGACGATAATTGATTTCTTTTTGGATATTCCGCCAGCGAAACCACCATTCTTCCAGCACCTCCCAAGGCTCCCATTCCCTCCACGTAAGACGAGAAGGGACACACCCGGGATGGCTGGATTGACATATCCTACATACAGGAGCAAAAGAATCCTCGTCGTCGTCCTCTTCGCTGCTGTACATTTCAAAACAGTCTTCGTCGGACTGATGTGAGATTAAGGTCTGCTCGCTGCGTTGAGTGAAAGAGGTAAGTTCTCCAGCACCAGTGAAATCCTCGACTTCGACCGACGCGCTGCTGTAGCATTCTGCGCTCTCTATGATGGCAGGCGGGACCGAGGCCGTTGTGTTGAAAAGCCCGGGGTGGACTGATCTAGCACGGAAGCTGTGGCCTTGAGCGGTGAAAGAGCCTGAGCTGGACCCTACAGTAGTAAACAGCACCGATTCTTGCCATCCTGTCGCTGGACCATATGGCTTAAAGTGGTACATTGGTCCAAAGGTCGGTGCGGCCTCGATCCAGTGCCAGCTGAAAGGCTGTCCATAATGACAGACAACATAGCGGAACTTAGGCGGTGGTCGAGAGTAGCAGGCCCTCGTTTCCGACATTATCTGCTCAT
>CALGTP010000903.1 GCA_937902105.1 uncultured Actinomycetes bacterium | reverse complement strand
GGTCCCACCGAGGGTGGGACCAGCAACCGCTGCAGACTTACTCCACCACCTTGCCAACTTAACACCTATAACGACTCCTAATACGAAACCAAAGAACAACACACACAGTAAAAGTTAGTCAGCGCCCCCCGGACCGAGAAGCGTCTCAGCTCTGCAGAGATATCCTTGAGCTGATGAAGCAGAGCTTCCAAGCACAGCACCAGCGATAACTTTTGATGCGGTGGCCGCAGAAACAGCCGGTGTCATCTTCTGTTTCTTCGCAGGAAGGCTTTTTGGCGGAGGCATGCCGCTGCTTGAAGAAGCAGCAGCAGGAGTAGTGGAACAAGAACTTGCAGCTGAGGGGATTTCACCTTCCTCAAGATCTTCGACCACGCTTGCCAGGCTCATTTTAGATGCGATGAGTAAACGCTCAGCTTCTACGCGCTCATTTAGAGCTGCCAGGTCTTCTGGGTTGCAACCGCCTTCGCCAAGGAAACCCTTCTGGCGCATTTTGCAACACACCTCGAAGGTGAACAGGTCAAGGTGATGGTAAACATTAGGATCACCACCTTCTAGACCAAGTTCTTTTCTCACATTGTATACGGTGCGGAAGCGAGACCTCGCTTTCTGCGTAGCAGTGGTGATTGCGTTGCCGCGCTTGCTTCTAGATCTCGAAGATTTCGTAGATGAAGTAGAAGAAGCAAGAGACTCGACATCATCGTCTTTAGGCTTGGACTCATGGGGATTGGCCTCATCGTGCGCTTTGAGCGTAGCTAAGCTTAACTTGAGGCTATCCGGCGTGATCATAGGGTCACTTGTGGGATTTGTAACACCGCAACGTGTACACATGTTAACACCACGTGTATATGTCGCGCTGCAACTTTTTCCTTTGAGCCCTCTGCGTGGGTATAGTTTTCCATCATCGCCAGATGAATCAATAACATTGACAACGACAGCTTTTTCCTTTCTGATGGGCGCCTTGCCTGGCATATCCGCACTCTCGTAAACGAGCCTGTCGCCAATATCCCTGACAGCGGTAGTAATCTTGCCCTCAGCTTCAGATTCGCCCGCCCCATGGGGTGCAGGGTCATCTTCAGCATCAGGTTCGACTACGTTGGTGCTCTCAGTTCGTACCAGTGTCATTCGATTGCCATGGTACAAGCGGCTGGCAGCAACAATTTCTTCAGGTGTAAGACCAGTGACATTGAGGAAAGCGACTGTGCGCCCATTTGCCTCTGTTTGCACATGGCCCTGACCTGGTTGAAGGAGATTGCATGCTGTGCGGTACGTCATTGGCACTGGTGGTGGTTGTTGTCGTGGTGGAGCCATTGGCGTTGCCTTAGCTGCCTCTGGTTCGCCACGTACATTGCTTATGCGTATTTCAGCAGGAACTGGACCGTCTCCTTCTCTGCGCACACGATGACCTGGGGACTCATAGATAATGTCTTTAGTGGAATTGTAGACGGCGTAATCTATGAAGCTTTGATGGATATTTTCGAAACACACCACATCAAGTCTGCGAGTCCAGTACAGCGAGTACACATTGATCGTCTCATTGACGTTCATATATAGGCTAGTATCGTCATTTGGACGCGTAACTGTCCGGTAGTCACCGTATGGCCATGCGTTGAAGAAGACCTCATGCCTGTCGGAGCGATTGCCTCCAGGAATGAGTCCGTTTTTCAGGATGCTGTCCAGGTTTGTTTTACGAGCGCCGTGGAGGAGGAAACGCGGCTTGTTCGCCTCCGTAATACGGGTTAGCTGAGAAATCATGAAGTCAGGATCAAGCCTGCGCATAGAATTCTTAGAGTGCCCAGCCGTCGCTCGTAGACAAGATGGCTTATTCTCGCCCAGAAACTGGATAAACTCGAAGCGCTGTTTCTCATTGTTAGCCGCGAGAACGCTAATGAGTCTTTCAACTGTTACTGGATAATGCACAATCCGACTAGTGGGGTTGTATGGACGGCTGCGGTGAGCCACTTCTTTGATGTACCTTACCAAGTCATATATGAAAAAGGCACCTGACCTATCATATGCCAATTTGGTTCTATCGCCGATATGCCGGAGGATTTTGGTAACCATGCGCCCAAGAGAGTGATTATCATTTGCCATTTCGGCAGTACTCTGGTTGAGCGGACACCTTCTCCTCACAGTTTCAATATCAATAACTTCTCTGAGACATGCTTCCATTTTCTCCACACGATGTGCGAAGCTAGTAGGTGGAACCATGCAGTGAATTGCGATAAGATCACCACGGGGAGTTACGGCTGACGGGTAATTGCGCAGACCGGTAGCAACCTGGCTTGCAATGGTAGGCCTTGCTTTAGCTGCAGCGTGAGCTTTGACCGGAGCAGTCTGAGGGACATAACCAGGCTCAGCTTTTCTTGCCGCTGCAGGCGGTTGGAATACAGGAGGCGGAGCTTTATTAGCCGGAATTGCGGGAGGCGGACCTCTGGCTTTTGCAGCGTAGGTAGCAGCCTCCTCGATGAGGGCATCTGACGGCTTCGTGCTAGTTTCTTCGGAAATCGAGGGCGTAGCACCGCTAGAGGAAGACGCACCAGGTGTCCCGCCATGGGCAGGGACATACCTGGATTGCCTTCCGCTTTTGTGTTGCCAGCCACGAGCACGCTGCTGTTCCAAAGTTGGCCAGTTCGCTGAAGGAGAGTCAATTGCAAATTGATGCAAGCTCGCAGCAGCGCTTGGTTCACGGCCACTTCTAACTTCGTCGATCTGCTCCTCAATCCATTCCCTTTCACCGTCTGGAACCTTTGACAGGGCAAGCGTGAGCCATTCCTTACACACATCACTGGTGATGTAGTGGTAGGCTATACGTGCTTTGAAGCAAGTGTGCAACCAACGACGATCATTGATCGTCAGCGACTTGTCACGGTAGATGTCCGCGCACGACGCCGGCTGACTCCAGATCTCCGCCATAATCTTGTTATCCAAGAATTCGGTGTAGTCGGTGA
>CALGTP010000902.1 GCA_937902105.1 uncultured Actinomycetes bacterium | reverse complement strand
TGGAGTCAAGAAAGATGCCGATGTGACTAAAAGAACATGTGTGGTGATTCTAGGCTGGTCTTAGTGTCCCACAGTCTTATGTGTTTTGTGGGCTCACAGAATAATTGCTATAGTTTCGTTGTGATTAGTTTCAAACAGGTTTTCTTAGTTGCGTTGATAAATCGGCAATGAAGGACTGCGAGTGGCATGGCGGATGCACTGGTGCCACTGAGGCGTCGCCGCAATATGTGCGGCTACAATGTCTTCACACAGGAGCATGGTGGTAAGAAGTTCAAAGTTGGGAGTGCTGGACAGAAATCTCGACACGTCTCTATCTGTGCTGCTTGGGGCAAGCTCGCGCCTGAGGAACGGGGCAATTATGAAGTCAAGGCTGCGGCACAACAAGCTGACCGAGACAAACTTTCGGATACTACTTTGGCAGACACGACAGCAAGTGACTTTCAGCTAACTCCAGCACAAATGCAAAGGTTAGGGCAACGCCGGCTCAGCAAATCCTTGAAGGCGCAAGCTGAGCATGCAGTCTGGTCGAAGGGGCTTGCCCTCATGAGCCAATGTGCTGGTCTTCGCCCGGAGTTGGTCCCTGATGATATCAACATGGACGACGCCCTGGCTTCCCTGAAGGAGGTGCTCAGCTACGATCCTGTTCCTTACCCAAATCCGAAAGAAATGCCGAAATACTTTCAACCGTGTCACGTGCTGCATCCTGGCTTGTGTGCAGCTGATCCTGGTGCTGGTGATATCTTCCGAATGGCGACGCAATTGCAGTTGCATCTGGAGAGGTGCAAAACAAAGCCTTGCATCCTCCTTCGCTTGCAGAGGGTCCGTCCATCCTCAGCGTCATCGTCGTCGGCTGCCGTTGCTGCAAGCCCAGAGTTGTGGTTCATACTTGGTTCATTCTCTTTGAGGCCACTCTGCCATATACTTGTTGGCTTCGACCGGTATCTTCCTTTCCGTACTGCCTTGAAATTGCAGGAGAAGGATAGCATGGCCGTCATTCAGACAGGCTATGAAGTCATCAAGTCGTACTGGCAGGATGCTGGCCCAAACACTCAGGAGTTAGAGATTGCAGTTTCTGTGATGGAGTATCACGCAGTGAGTAAACCTGGTCTGGAGAACCACATTGTTTTCAACCAGGTGCCGTCGCACGACTTTGCTGTGGGCCCTCGCCTTGTGCACCACGCCGATAAGAAGGAAAGCCAATGCGCCTTCAAATTGCCATTTGGTTTGAAGCTTGCGCAGAACAAGTCGAAACACACAGCAAGTGGCAAAGGCAAGGTGGTGCTGGGCCATGAAGAGGCCAAGCCGGAAGAAGAGGAGGGCGACGATACTGACTGTTACTTGAGCCCAGAAGAACAAGCGGAATTGAGGATGGCGAATAAGATATCAGATGGAGCTGCGAAAGATGATGAGGAGGATGTGCCGAAGGATGAGGGTGAAGACCCAGGACGTGCACAGAGAACACGAGCTACACCGCTCAAGAATGCACGACCAGGCCCACAGGGGCCGACGCTAGGTCCAGGAATGAGGTTAGGTTTGTCTGCTTTCTGTGTAACAACACGAAATAGCAAATGCGCTCTCTGTGATCAAACCGTTTATAAAAACGACCAACGTTTTGAGTATTACTTCTCTCTCTCTAAGGCCCCTCGGTCCATACACACTTATTGTGCAACCATAATGCCAACAAGCGCAAGGGGTCCTTCCAAGGAGTGGTTGGCTGAAGAAGTCAAGTCACACAGCCTCGGTTCTGAAGGACATTCTCTGCTGTCTAAGCTTTTACATAACTTGAATGATTTGGACAGTGCAGAGTAATCAATCTTTTCAAGGGCACTTAGTAATTCGAGGGTAGCTGCCAAAACCATTCATCTAGTGATTTTGATTAGGGCTGGGTGGCGTTTTTGTTTAGGCCGATCTTAGGGCCAATTTGAAGGTATTTTTGCATTGGGCCCCTTTGAGCAATAGGTTTTGGCAGGCTTTGCAGCATGTTCCGCACAGTGCGGTGGTAGTCGATTGATGTAATGTCACACAAATCAGCAAACTTGGTGTTCGATGTTGTTTTTGAAGCGCACCGCCTTTCAGTTAGTTGTAGCTCTAAGACATATTTAGATATCTGTGCAACATACCATGTAAGTTTCTTACCTTTTGTGCAACATGTGACACAAGTCGTAAACCACTAGCGCTGCAAACATTTGTGGCATTGGGGCATCCAGCTGGGGACTTGCTGGAGAAATGAGCAACGAGTCCTGA
>CALGTP010000901.1 GCA_937902105.1 uncultured Actinomycetes bacterium | reverse complement strand
TCAGTTGCTATGTTTCATGCTGTCATTGACTGATCTCCTAAATGCGTTATGGAGCATGTCAACAAACAGCGGTGTGTAATTCTCTGTTAGCTTAGTGTCTTTGCCGGCACATGGATGATGCTCGGCGTGGCCCTGACAAAGGAATCCCTCAAAGGCTTTGGCAATGACTGCATCATTGGTAGCAATACGCCATGGCTTCTTTATGGGTTTACCGTCATATATGGATGTGAGTCCTAGCATGCAACCGTCAAAGTCGACAAACTGCAAATTGTAAAGCTTACATAGTTTGACTACCTTGGGTAAGAGCCAGTAACTACATCCTCTAGGCCACTCAATAGCTATTTTGTTGCCAGCAACATGAGTGTAGTGGCATAATTTCTCGAAGTTAGTCCATAATTTGTCGAACAGGATTTTGTGCTTTCTAAGGATTGCAAAACCCCCCGGCTTGCGAACGTTAATACGTTGCCAAGGAGATCCCCCCGTGCAAGGCATAGAGGAGAACAATAGACAGCGGGGAAGTTGGACACAACCTCTAGCGAGAGACAAACCCTTATCAGTAGTAGCATCTTCTGCTTCAGTTATTCGAGTGACTGAACAGTTGGTTTTGGCGGCCTTATGGGAGCCAATTCTGGACTGGGGGCCACAACACCATTCGCAAATGCGCCTGTCAACAACAACATCGGCAAGAGCAGGTGCGGTGGTAGGCCTTTTGGGCTGATTGGCACCAGTGCCAGACCAATTCAAAGATGTATTTATTATACCAATTAGTTCGGTGGCATGTAGCCACTTACATTTCTCTGGGAAAGCCTTGGTGAAAATGTCAGCACACATGATATCAGTAGGAGTGTACTGTAGTCTATACTGGCCACGCTTAAACTGATCGTGCAACCAAGACATATGAAGATCATGAGTGCGCTCAAGGTGTGTCATAGTGGGGTTCTTACCAGATTTGCAAATTGCGATGCAAGATTCATTATCCTCGCGTGCAATGATCATCATAGAACCACTCTTACGACCAAGAAGCGTTTCCCACAAGTCAAGAGCTTTAATTCCCGTTGTTCTCACAGCAAAATTAATTGCCACGATTTCAGCTTCAGGGGTGCTACTAGAGACACAACCCTGTTTCTTACTTTGCGAGCAAAGGGGCACAAAGGAATTGGGACCCTTAAGGCACAGGAATACACCGGAAGTAGACCTACGACCGTCTCTATCCCCAGCCCAATCGGCATCACTATAAAGGTGAAGTTCAAGGTCCTCCTTCTTATCACCGATCCAACCCACCATTCGAAGGTGAAGACTAGAATTGATGAAACACATCATACGGTGGAGCCTCTTGTCGCATTCTGGGGTCCATTTTGTTACATACTTAGCAAGTGCATTGCAGGGCCTAAGGAGATCATGTCTACCCATTCGGGCGGCATATAAGACCTTCATCAGGATTTTGCTGGCGATGGAGGACAGCTCACCCTTGGTGTCAGCAGAAACTGTTGCTTTTGACTCATCCAAGAAGGGAGTGTCGACATGAATTAAGTTTGCTCCTCGTTTACCAGCGAGTTCCCTATATTTATCAACACATGATTGCAAGAAGTTGGATTGATCATACATCACAGACTTGACAGTGGCAGGTCTCTTCACAGGGTTCTTGGCCAGCTCTTCCTTTTCAGCAGGGGAGAGGTAAATGGCATTCCCAAACTGAGGTGTAGGGATTTCCTTGAAGATGTGGTCACAACCTAAGTAGCGACCCTCTGCATGATGGGGAGTTTCCATGGTTAACCCACTTCGTATCTGATCCCAACATTTGTTTATCATGTCAGCTGGTCCAGCCAGCTTAAAGTCATCGACATAGACAACCAGAAAGCATTGAAAAACCTTATGCCAATAGCAGGAACGCCACGACCTCACGGGCTCGAAGCCTATTGAATTCAAGTGTTTTTCACAATGTTGTTCCCAGTAGCCACCGGAGTCGGGATGGCCATATAAGGCATAAATAAGTGGGCAGACGGGGTCAGTGTACCCTTTAGTCCACCATGATTTGGGCCAACGTTCAGGGGGGATGGAAACCCATGTTTCAACATCGCCACCAAGCAGGGCTTGACAATAAGCCTGCTCAGCATCTGATACTTCAACAGTATTACCGGGCATTAGACCAACAGCGTCGGCGGCACGGCCAGCTTCCATAGTTGCAGGGGATGAACCAAGTTCGGCGAAGATTGCATAGTCATAATTTTGGTCTAGCACATTATTGCCTTGAAAGACAACTCTTCCCTTAAACTTTCTGTTCTTATCACCCTTTGGGAGCTCAGATCCTTTTTCGGTGCAAATCTCAAATATCCGACCCCAATGGATCGTCTTCTTATCCTTTTTGGCCTTATCAATAACCGCTTTCTTCTCCATGACTCTGTCTTCATCCCAGCATCCATTCTTGCCAACCTTACGAAGTTTATCCCACTCCTTCTGAAGAGCGTCTTGTGCTTCACGGGTTTCCTGAATTTCTTTCTTCCCGACGGGTCTAGCGACCATTGCGCTATAGCATGGATGATGCATAGGGATCTTATTTCTATGTTTCTTTCTGTTAGTTCTAGGTGTTTGACGCAGAGGCATGCAAGGGCTGTAGAAGTCTTCGACTTTAACGCTTGCAACAGATGTAGGAGCATCGAGGAAGGAACCGCCAGCAATAAGTGGGGAGTCCCTGTCAGCAACAGATACATGCTGTGTTTCCTTGAGATCGACTGCGTAAGTTGGGTTCTTCATATTCCATTCTGTTGTACTAGCATATCTTTCCAAGTCGGACAGGGCTTGCCATTCTTCGGGAGTATAGTCAGGTGCGCGTGAGCCCTTTTTCTGGCGAATAAATCTGCCGGCTACCACCGTGCCTCCATTGACATAATACACACTTCGACCCGTTGGTCCAGTGAGTTGCTTCAACACGATTCTAGGCTTTTTTTCTCCATCTGGTATGATGGAAGCCAGATCTTTAGAACTTGAGGAAGGTGAACCAGTGCGTGCAGGTAATTTGGGCCTGGCAGGAACTGGTTGATCCGTCGCAGCAGGGTTGAGATTGCTCTCCACGACTGGTGCTTGGGACGAACCGCTCTCGGTCTGTAGCTGAATATCATCAGAACTGGGACTCTTCAGTATGGGCATTTTACACACACCAGGGTGTTCAATGCTGTCATAATTCGAAGGAGAGTCTATGTTTGGATCAGGTTTAGCGAGGATAATTGTGTCACTTTGTGTTTTACCCTTAACCTTCTTTGGTTTGGGCACATCGATGGAAACGTCGAAAACGTCATCGGGTTCATTTGGATCACCACTTGGGTCAAGCGTGTCACTGAAAACCTTGAATGCGTCGATTGTTTGTTCGTCGATGTTGACACCCTCGTCCGGAGCAATCCGGCGATGAATGGAGTCATACCTATCTTTCATAGGGTAGATAAATTTGTTTAGCGATCTATCGGGAACAATTCTTTTTACTCTCTGAATGCGAGGTTTCCGTTTCAGGTCCCTTAGTTCATCAAGGGCAACAACCATGTATTTCTCATGGGTGGCCTTAAACACTCCACCTGGTTGGCACTCGTAGCCGAGGAAGACACCAGGAACGCCTGTTGTATCGAATACGGCACGCTTGTCATGTTCAGGTTGGGGGAAGAAATCAATGAGGGCACCGAAATTGATAAGCTGGCCGTCATAATGGCCTTTAGCAAACCTCTTATTCCATGGGGAATCCCCTAACTTGAGCTCCGTGTTATGAAGGAAGCAAAAACATTGCGCGGCAAAGGGCCACCATTTGGGCTCCATGCCGGCGTGTTCAAGTAGGGATCGGGTGCCGTCTTGGATTCGCCTGACGGTAATTTCAGCAACGCCATTATTTTGATGGAGACCCTGAATTGACTTTCCGTGGGTCCAGCCAAGCATCTTACCAGCGGCAATCAGCTCGGGTGCGTTGTCAGAGTAGAAGTAATTGATCGTTCTCTGATCACCTTCAAAATCGTTCAATGCTCGGTAGGCATCGTACTTGCTTTTTGTCAACAGTGGATAACATGCAATTGTGTCGGAAAACCTATCACAAATGCAGATGGCACAAGTTTGTCCATCAATACCTCTATCTAGTTCGCCTTTAGCGATTAAGTGGTCAGCGGTAATCCAGCCAAATTTAGTAGGCCTAGCGTCAAAGTTGCGAACTTTACGGGATTGAGCTTGAACCATCTTCGCTCTTTGGCATGTTGGACACCAAGGGTTCTTAGGGAAATGAGTCCTACTATGTTCATCACTAAGAGCGATGGCTTTCAGATCTCTCCTTGAATTCTCAGCGTCAGTTATGGCCTGAACTTCCGAATTTGGGGCCTCAATAGGGGACTCGACAATAACATTATCAACGTGGTTCATCACAGGCTGTGGCCCTGCACCTCTTTTGGACACGTTAATGTCACCTAGTGGAACAGTACCCGGGGCACAGTCAACCAAACAATCCTGGATATATGGGCAGTGATTGTGAACGACCAACGGAATGATATTCCCGTGGGGGTCTACAAGCTTTGGATAACTAAACGGTTCCCACGTGAATGAGTAACCATTCTCCATACATCGCTTACCAAGCGAAAGCGCCGCAGGGGTGCTGCCGTTCATGAGGAGAGGTTGAATCTTCTCGGTTAAGGTGGCAGACATCTTTACTTTCAACGGGACTTGATATTCAACAGTTGTTAACCCGTTTGCGGTGCTAAGCTGGATTCGGTATTTAGTTTTGATCTTTTTGTTAATGGCGGCTTTAGATACATTGAAGATGCTCACGATATCAAACGAAGTGCCAGAATCAAGCAGCCACATGGGCGGCCCGGCGTTGGGCATACAGTCAACTTTAATTGTTTTACTGGTGCCAACACGTTTAGACAATTCTTCGGCGGTGTTGCGAGCTTCTGCTTCAGCATCTTTAATCGAGGTGTTTCTCAGATTTTCATCGTGGCCAGAGTAGTTAGATTGTCTACCAACCTTGGGTGTGCGAAACATGAAACCTTCAGCCGGGATGTCATAGACACGAGGCTTGTCATTAAAAGACACATGGCAACCTTTGTGCCTGCCTTTATACCATGCAACAGGGACAGCTATGTAAGTACCAGGATTAGACTCTATTGCCATACATAGGGCACGGAGATCACTCTCCA
>CALGTP010000900.1 GCA_937902105.1 uncultured Actinomycetes bacterium | reverse complement strand
CCACTGGCAGTGGAGTTCTACCAAGAAGGAGTCGGAACATCATTTCGAGGTCTTTTGGGATCTCTACGACGCCCTTGAGGCATTCTTGGACGAGGGGCCGCCGACGAGCTTTGGCCCTTACGACGGTTCGAGGCCGAGTAAGCAGCCTCACAAACCGTACGACAATTGGCACCTCAACAGAGGACCCTAATGGGCGGACGCTGCAGCCATCGTCGTAAGGACACGACGATAGAGCGAGAAGACGACTGGGAAGTCATCGATTCCCCGCAGCCCTCCAGAGAAGTCAGAACCGTCAGCACGCAGACCTTCGTCTCCTACACTTGGGGAAGGAGTCAACCGCGCTTCACTCTCAGAGACAGCGCCATTGACCTGGTCATTGCAGAGGTTCCTCAGACAGTGCTTTTGGCCACCGAGGTCAGACAACGCACAGTGGCGGTCCAATCACCGACCACACATCCAGCAGGCGACGGACCTTTCAGACCTCTTGCCGCACGGGATTGGGGAGTCTCCAGCATTCAGCTGCACACCAGTTGAGGTGTCAGCAAGCGTGCCACTTGTCCTGTTCTGCACGCAAGTGCGACTGGACCACCCTGTTCTGCACGCAAGTGCGACTGGGCTACCCTGTTCCGCACGAAAGTGCGACTGGGTCCAACACACTCTACTTCCACCTACAATCACACAATACACCACTCAACCACTCAACAAAGTTTTGGTAAGAGATGAGGTCAGGTTTTTCGCCACCAAGCACGGCGTCATTCCAGGTCTCGACAAGTTCAAGTTCGGCATCTTCTTCTGCCACACCGGCGCCAGTCGGCAGAGCCACGGCAATGCCAGCCGTGCCTAGGGACAGTGGTGGAGACACTATCATGCAGCCTGCAGCTGGCGCACCTGATGACACAGCGAGCGTCTACTCAGCCATGTCATCGATGAGCCAGAGCAGTGTCCCAGCAAAGAGAAGAGCGCACTCATACGGACCTGAACGGGAAGGCGCTCGCAGGAGACTGCCTCCCACCTTTAGCTTCGAAAGACACCAGACCCACGTGGAGAACACTGCTATCCAGCAGAACTTGCAGCAGAACGTCTTCGTGCAGCAGGTTGACCCGCAGGTCGTGGCAGAAGCTTCCAGAGTTGTCACTAGTGCTCGCCTGGAGGCCGAGCGCTCCCGCCAGGAGTCTCAGCGCATCCAACACGTTGCCCACCAGCACGTGCGTAATGTCCAGCAGCAGGCGACTCAAGCAGTACAAGCAGCTCAGCAGCGAGTCGGTGAAGTGACGCAGCAGGCGACAGATGCAGTGCGACAGGCTAGACAGCAAGCACAGCAGGCCAGCGACGATGCACTTCTGGCTAGACAGCAAGCAGAGCAAGAAACAGAGCAAGCTCGACAGCAGGCCGCAGCCGTCGCCGCACAGGCACAGCAGCACGCCAGCTCTATTGAGCAGCAGGCGCAACAACACGTCTTGCAGCACGAGCGACAAGTTCAACAGCAGGCGAGCGAAGTTGTGCATCAGGCGCAACAGCATGCCAGCGAAGTTGAGCAACAGCTGCAGCAGAAGATCCATGAGAATCAGCAAGTTCAAGCACGCGTCGCGGAGCTTGAATCGATCCTCAGGTCACAGGCCCAACAGCCAGTTCTACAGCAGCCCATGCCGCAGCGGAGGCCTCCGTCTCCTATGACGCCTCAAAGGTTGGCATCCTGCGAATACTACAGCCTCAATGGCGCGGATTCCCCTGCACCGACGGTCACTCACGAAGAGGCGCCGACGGTTGCCCCGCTCATAGCTGCCATCGAGCGGCAGAGCCAAGCGATGGAAATGTTACTGCAGGCAATGTCGCAGCAGCAAGCTCAGACAAGGGCTCCTTCGCCAAGACGCCGGGCTCGTCCCATGGCGTCATCACCTGTTGTCGCGGCACCACTTGACCACAACGTCACGAATGCCGTTCCACCGCCTGCTAAAGCAGCGGCGCCTACACCTACGCCAGTGCCGGCTTTTCCGACACAGCCACCTCACGCAAGGACTGATCTTCCTGGCGACGAGGATGACGATGGTGGTGGTGGCGATGACTACTACGACGACGGTGAGTACTTTGAAGCAGAGGAAGAAGAGGAAGAGGAGTTCTTCGAGCTCGATCCCGAGACACCAGTGACTCCAGCTGTCCCTTTCGGCAGCCTCAATCCTCCTCCTCTCTGTCACCACTGCGGCGGTTACCATAGCCCCGCAAACTGCACCTCGCGTGCAAAAGCGGCTTCAGCTTGTTCTGAGTTGAGTCATCCGCTCTCAACGACTTCATCGGCCTTTCGGAAGGAGGAGTCAATCGTTCGCGTGAAGGACTTACACCAGTTGAAGTTCTCCACCTTGCCGGAAAACGCTGCGGAAGCTCGGGGTTGGAAGAATGTGACTCTTCCTATCTTGCACTCGTATGACAAGACGGCAGACGACTACATCGCTAAGTGGACGGCCGGCATTTTCGCCGCAGGCCGTAGCTTAGAGAAACTCAAAGCGAACAGCAGAGGACTCCCGCGCTTCGATAAAACTATCGCAGCAGCATTAATGAAGCCAGAACACTTGAAAAGTCGTTTCGGCTTGAGATTCCAAAGCTATAGCGAACAATGCCAATTGAGCGGATCCCCCATGCGTGGAGGGTACATGTTGGGATTAGTCATGCAAGAATTCGATCTTGCAAAGTTCAGGGGCGCTGTGATAGGGAGCATGCAACTCATGGAGATACCGCTCGAACAAACGAGCATGCAGGCCATTATTGCGTTCAAGGAGAAGGTGCAGTTCGTGCTTGACCAGCTGCCGATTGAGGACAGGCCGGCCGACTCCTTGTTGGCCAACTGGCTCTTCGAAAGGCTCAGGAATGTCAACATCATGAAGCGATGGATCGACAAGATCAAGTACACGAAGCCGGGGCCCAAGTCTCGCCATCTGAGAACCTTCGACTGGCTTTGGAACAAGTTGGACGAATCGCTGAGCGATTCCAGACACGATCAGAACGCCGCTTCAGTGCGGAAGGCTCTCGCGTCCGGACCGACGTCCAAAGGCAGCAGCAAAGGAGGAGCCGTCGCCAACAAGAAGGCAGCCGCTGACGGCAAGGCGCCGGCGGCAGACGGCAAGAACCCAACCGGTGCACCTGCATTCGAGAAGAAGCATGGGAAGCACGGTGGGAAGGGCGGCGCAAAAGGCAAGGCGGGGGCAGGCGACGGCCAGCTCACTCCACGCCAGATGACGCCAGCCCAGAAGGCGAAGTTGCCTTGCCTCTTCGAGGTCAAAGGCGAGTGCTCCCGCAGTCCTTGCGCATTCAGCCACGACACCAACGTCATTGCTCAGGCAAAGTCGGCTGCTGCTGCGAAGGCAAAGGGGAAGGCGACTGGCGGCGGCGGCCCACCTCCAAAGCGGCAGCGTGCTGCTGGATCGGTCGCGACGGTCATTGGTGCAGCTCTGGCTCCAAGTGGTGCAAACGGCTCCGATAGTGCTCCCTCGTTTGGTGAGACACATCGTGAAAGCCCTCATGCACACTCGGAGTGTCGGCATTTTGCCGCAGAGAAGCACAGTCGCAAACCGAACAGGTGGACCTCCAGGCTTTCAGCTGCGGTCGGTTCCATCTCGAGAGAGCTTCGACTGCCCACGCTCATTCGAGCTGCGGTCGGAGCAACAGTTCTCAGCAGAAATGTTGACAACTCCAGCTCCGCGTATCTCATCGATCGGATAGCAGACTCGGGTGCCGGTGAGGACCTCGCCAGCCTACGAGCTCTCATGGAGCAAGGGATACCAAAGCACGTTGTGAAACAGTACATGTGCTTGTCCAAGGAGCCCATCGCGTTCGACACTGGCGGTGGCACTCAGGATGGAGATAAGACGATCATGGTTTCGTCTGATCTCGGTAGTGCTAGCAACAGCTACATGCTTGACGATTGTCCCGTGGTCAGCTCTATGGGCAAAACCGTGCGGGAGCAGCGTTTGTGCCACATCTGGACGCCAGATGGCTTGCCGTTCTACATCGATGTGACTAAGGTTCAGATCATCTTTGACGAAGAGGACGCAATTCGGGCGCACAGACTTGAGCACAACGTTCCAGTATACCGTGAAGAAGTTACTTTTGCGAAAGGACTGCCAGCAATTGCAGCACCTGGCGCGCCTGCTACGAGCAGCGCCGCGCAGGGTGCAGCCGACGTCATAATCGATGCTGAACTTCACGATGATGTGCCGGAATGTTCACCAGGCATAGCAGTTGCAGAAGGCGATGAGCTTGCAGCTGCATCCACCACTACACTTGCAACAACTACCACAGAATAGTTTTGCGAGGCAGCTTCAGGTGAAGAGGATATTTGGGTTGACGACATACCGAAGGGCCACTACCATTCACACTTGCCGAAGTCGCGCAAGTGTCCGATATGTGTGCGTGCCAAGATGTTCCATATACCTCACCGGATGCTGAAGAACCAATCGGAGCTCAAGCAAGCGGCGCATGAGTTGAGAAAGGCTACGAAGCCGCTCGACCGCCTTATCCTTGACCACGCTGTCATAGGTGAGGCATTTGCCGGCCGCAACAAGGAGCGCTCGAGCCTCAGAATCATAGACGAATACACGGGCGCTTGCTTGTCGTATCCTTCCACAGTCCGCGACCACTTCAGCGTTTCAAAGGCGTGTTTACACTTTGCTGGACGCGATGCTGCGAATTTCATAGTACGTGTTGGTTCAGACCGCGCGGGTGAGATCGCAAGGGCAGTCAAGGACTTCGGTTGGTTGCGTGAGCAGTCTGCTCCAAACACAACACAACACAACCCTGTGGCTGAACGTGGCATTCGCACCTCCAAGGAGGGTGCGTCCGCCAATCTCGAGCAGTCCGGCTTTGAGCATAAGGACTGGCCTTCCGCGCAGGAGCACCATGACACGGTGAGAAACTTCACTGAGTTAGCTCCATGCATAGGCGAAGGGGGCCCAAGGGATGGCGTCACTAAATATGAGGCTATAGCTGGAGTTCCATTTGAAGGTCATATCTTTGCTTATGGTTCCTTATGTTGGTGCAAACCTGATCCTAAGACCATTGGACCATTTGCTCCTAAGACTTTGCCAGGGTTGTTTCTAGGATGGGAACTACAGCCAGGTTTCAAGTGGAAAGGCATCTATAAGGTAGCCGACTATGAAGCCTATG
>CALGTP010000899.1 GCA_937902105.1 uncultured Actinomycetes bacterium | reverse complement strand
GGTGGAGTCTTCTCCCTCCCCAACTGGTTTGATCTTCGGCCCTTTTAGTGCTCTGCGCTCATTTGATGACGCTGCTCCTGGAGAACTTGCGGGGGAGGGGTGGGACTCTGATGCGGACTGGGGTTTCAGAGGTCCTGATAGCGGCGACTCGTCTCCTAGCATACGGAGACACGCCTCGCGCTCACCTGCTCCCCCTCCCCGTAGAAGTCACCGACTTCAGACCTTGGCGGAGTCGCTCGCGGCCTTAAGACCCCCGCCTGCTTCCCAGCAGGCAGATTTGGAGGCGGGCTCTAATGGGGAGGGCAGTGCTCTTGCCCCACCACTCCGACCGAGCAACAGAGTCCAGGGCACCCGGAAACGTTTATCCTCAGACTGTGAGGCCTCCCTGCCAGATCGCACCCACTCGAAGGCACCTGGTCTGAGACAAAGCACTCCTCGAGATGCGGCCTCAAAGGAGACTAAGAGGGGGGCGGTGGGCGCCAAAGGGTACCTTAAGCATCCTCGACGAGGGCAGCGGACTCTTCGGTCATCAGCTGGAAGTACAAGGACTAGCGAGATCGGGCTCTTGTTCCGCTCGGTTGATCCATCCCTGCTCGAGGATCCTACGCTCTCAGGGGACACCTCCCTCTCGCTTGCCCAAGTGGCTCAGTGTCTACGCCGAATGCTTGAGCTCGCTACCACTGGAGACGCCCAAGCTGAGGACAGCTCCACCCCTTGGCATGCGGATTGGTTCTCCTCCGCTGACTTGGGATTCCCCCTAGTAGCGGACAACTTTCATAGAGATGTCCACCCACTGATACGACATTATGTGATCCCCCGAATCCAGGCAGGTGACAAGACCCTTGAATCTCTGCTTAAGTTCCGGGGGGGTGCCGGAAACGATCACTGTGAAGTTTGCGATCAAGGCACGGGAAGCGGACCCCTGATCATCTGCGACCAATGTGAGTGCACATACCACCAACACTGTCTGGGTGCCGCAGCTCCTGGAATGGGGGACGACTTTATCTGCCCCAAATGCAGAAACGCTCTTGAGGAGGTCATTCACCTTCGTCAACAGGAACATCGGCCCCTCCCTCCGCTTTGGGAGCGGTATTCTATCCCCATACGGATGTTGGATCCTCAAGTGCTTCCAGCATACCCGACCTCCGCTCCCTCTCTGAACAGCGCACAAGGTCTGCGTCAGGTATTAGCATCCCCACCTGAGGGCGGATATGTTGCCATTCTGAAAGATCCGATTGTCCTCCCAGAGGTATGGCATGACTTCCGCATCACCACCATGGAGGGTATCTCATGTTCGGAAGACTTTCGACACCCCTTTCAAATAGAGGGAGCAAGATGGCACTTTCTCAAATCTCTCGCTGGCGATCGCCTGGGGGCAGATCTCGTTCCTTTCATCAGTGCGGAGGCTAACTTGCAAGGGAGCATGGACACGCAAAACGGTGTATATAACATCTCATGGGAAGTGTTACGGGCGGCTAAAAACTTGTACAATGCCACCCACTTCCTCGGGGGCACGGCAGTCACCGCCCCCCCCTTCTACGAAGCCGCCGGTAGACTGAATGTTCTCTTTTGGCATTCCATCCCTACTCGCTCTACCCTCGATCTTGAAGACAGCCCTCTGGTAATGTCACTGGCCGATTTCACGGACAATGATTTCGTAGAAAAGTACGTGCCCCACCTTCAGCACTGCCTAAATTGGGTTATCCTCACACCTCCTCTCACCGAGGACTCAAAAAAGAAATCCTTCTTAGACCGCTACGGGAACATGATTTCGACGGGGCAAGGTAAGGTCTTCAGAGAACGGGGGTGGTGGCGGTCTGGTCAGGACAAACTAGCTTCGTATGCTACTCCGCTTGAGGGGTGGGTTGCTAAGGGACAAATACTAGACGTGGGACTCATCTCTGCCCTCACAGGTGCTCTCCAAACCACTGTCTTGAACGAAAAGCCCTTCCTGGACGACTCGATTTTGGCACATTGCTACAGGCAAGGCACGGAGATGGGTCTACTCGGCCTCCACTCTATTCAGAGAGACATTTATGCTACGGATGGCTCCCTTGAAGGAGGAAAGATGGGGGCTGGGGTCTATATCACCCGATCCAGCAGAGCCCTTTATTGCCGGGTGGGAAGGAGCTGTGAGTCCCGTACGTCACTGCGAGTAGAAACATGTGCAAGCTTCCTAGCTCTTGAACATGGGAAAGACATTACAGCGCCTATCATCATTCTCACCGACTCCGCCAACCACCTCATGGAGTTGGAAGAGTGGGTTGGACCTGGTAAATACCCTACCCTGCACACATCTAAAGACGGAGATATTATGCGCGGAGTGCTGGAACTCTTGCAGCACCGGGTCTCCAGGGGATTCCCCACTTTCTTTCTGAAAGTCCGAGCACATAGGGGGGAACCTTTTAATGAAGCCGCCGACAGGATAGCCCCCATAGCGTTTGAAGTCGAAGGTGCCCCTCTTCTGTGGAATGCCAAGAGCGGCCGTATCATCTATCAATTTGCTCCGGACCCCTCAGACTTGGAGGCGGCCCTTTACTCGGCATCCATGAATGATACGGTCAAGAAATTCATAAAAAGACAAGCTGCCGTATCTGATTTCTACTCATCGAATTCAACGGGGTTTGTGGAATCCTTTATGCGGCGGCCTCACAGTAGCCGAGATCTCCTGGGCGCATGTCTGGCTGACTCGTTGTTCCCAGATGGAGCTAAGAAGCGACTCATGCAATCGGTGGGTCTGCAATTCCCCTGTCGCGCCCTTCTTCACCAATGGGGCAAAGAAGACTCCCCTAACTGCCCCTTCTGTAAAGAGAAGGAATCCCTGGGCCACATCCAAAGTCGCTGTAAGGCACTTGAAAAACCTCGTATTACTGCACATCATATGATTTGGCGAGAGATTCTGCTCCAACTCCTCAGCCTCTCCGGAGATGAAGGAGTTGAGCACAAATGGGTAGTTCCCTCGGCGGTCTCCACTGAGACTCACAAAGAGCTTACTATCCGCCAGCTTCTTCACCATCTTGGCTTTTTCGCCTCCGACGCAGTGCTAGAAAACGCAGTATCTGCCTTTTTTACCAAACGCGCTGAGCGAGCCTCGGCATACGTCAACCAGCATCTCAGAGACCCTGACGACCCTTCCGGCCTGCTCCTTGACATTTCAAGCACCGCAGATCTTCTCGACAGATTGCGATTCTCCTCACTCATTTTGGAGGAAGGAACAATTCGTAGGTGCAGTACCCAAGAACTCCACACTTCTGTGTCCGCGTTCTTGGATCTCCGCCCCGATGGATACGCTGTCCACAAGAAGAGCAAACGACTCGCAATTCTCGAATTCACAAGGGCTATGGATTCATCAGACGATTGGGAACTTCAGAAAGATGCTGAGAAACGGAAGAGGTACGCCCCGGTGCTGGAATTCTTTAACTCGCTACCAGACAGACAGGGTTGGTCTTTAATACAGTTCAATTTCACAGTCGGGGTTCGCGGCTCGATCTCAACTGAGGATCGGACTGATCCTCTCTCCTTTGTGTCTACACTGAAGGCCCTGGGTATCTCATCGCAGGCCAACCTGGAAAAAATTCGCAAAAGGGTTGCGAAACGCACTTTCGAAGCACACGATTTGATGCTCCGCAGCTATTATGCAGTGAAATTCAGCTCTTCCACCTCCGTGGACTTTTCACGATTACTGGGGAACTCGTTTGCGTTACAACATTGCCTCCGTCTCCCTATATGATTCCCTACGTTTTGGTTACGGGACAATAACCTCGGGCATCACATTCTCGATATTTTCTCCAGACTCAATGGCACATTTGACCTTTAGCTACTCTCGCCTGTACGAATATCTGACGCACGCGGTCCTTCAGTCCTCTGGCCTTTCTCGGAACGTCGGCACCCTGGAAAAATGGCTTGTTTCGGCTTCCGTCTAGCCCTGACTTTCTCTCTCTCGGCTCCTTTAGACTGGACTTGAGGATCTATCGGACTTCTGCCCTTCTTTTTTATTCATTTCGCATTAGGCATTTTCGAATTAGGTATATATGGTATATAAATTTTTTCGGGTATATTGGTTGAGTCATATGGGACGTGGCTGCTGTTTCAGCGCCTCGATGAT
>CALGTP010000898.1 GCA_937902105.1 uncultured Actinomycetes bacterium | reverse complement strand
CTCGACCTCGTCCAGGCCCTCAGCGCCATGATGGGCAAGGACACCGAGGCAACGGGCGAGACCGAGGAGTGGCCCAGCGAGAGGTCAGATGCCACTCAGCCTCCTGCAGAGTCTCTCCAGGAGATGCTCTGGGCATTCGTCAAAGGCAAGGGCAAGGGTGCAGGAGGCAAGGGTGCCAAAGGCAAGGGCGCAGCAGGCAAATTCCAGGGCGAATGCTGGAACTGCGGCAAAGCCGGCCACCGCTCGAACGATTGCTGGGCCGCGCCGAGCTCAGGCTCAGATGCGCCGAAAGGCAAGGGCAAAGGAAAGGGCAAGGGCAAGGGCAAGGGAAAGTCAGACATCAACGGTGTAGGAGATGCGCCCGAGGAAGAAGATGTCTGGAACATTTCCCTTCTCACCAACGCCTGCCCGCCTGGCCTTGCTACGACAAGAGCCGCTCGGAAGCACCCCGCAGGTACCAAAGTGAACAATTCTTTCCAAGCTCTCGCTCATCCCGACTTTGAGGACTGGCCGATGCCAGGGGCGTCGATGGCTCGACCTGACATACGCCCGTCGATGGCTCGACCTGACATACGCCCGGCAAGACAAGCAAAGGCTTCCCTAGGCAGCCTCGGCAAAGCCAGCCGCTGCCGAAGGGGAGGCGCGTGCTGCATCCTGCGCGACTTCGGGGAGGAATCTCAACGGCTGATGTCGGTCCAAGACGCCACCTGGGGAGGCAAGCGCTGGGCCGAACTTGAGCTCGCAGTGGACTCGGGAGCCGTCGCGACAGTCATCCCGCCAACCGCCTTGGGTGACATCGCACTTCTGCCCAGCGAGGCCAGCAAGGCAGGTCGCTGCTATCACGCCGCCGATGGAGGCGAGATCCCCAATCTTGGAGAGAAACACTTGCATGGATGCACCGACGACCTTCAGGTATGCAACATCACTGCACAAGTCGCAGATGTGATGATGCCGCTGTTGTCTGTCGCCTGTGTCAGCGAGCAAGGCAACACCTTCCACTTCGGCGCGCGGGCTGGCTACATCCAGCATGTCAAGAGTGGGCGCATGACACGCCTGACCAAGCGAGGTAAGCTGTACTACCTTCGCATGTGGGTTCAGTTGCCTGAGGCCGCCTCAGGTGAGCCTTTTCTCAGGCAGTGAGCCCTCAAGGGGGCACGCACTTAAGTCCGCAACATCATCGTTCAGATGACGCGCGGCAGTGCGAGGGCCATTGTGGAGCTGCAGAGAAGAGCAGTTGCAATCCGCATGGTCCCATCTGCCCCGCGCCCATGCTGGCTCCTTTGGGGCCCGACGGCCAAGATCTGCCGGACGCGCAGACCGACGACGAGGAAGCCGAGGCTGCCCTGGCCGCTGGAAGGCAGCCCGCCGAGGAGGAGGAGGAGGCTGAAGAAGCGGTGGTGCCTAGAGTTTTGAAAGACCCTGGGCAGCCGACCGAGCGAGAGGTCGAGGAGCACTGCGCCACGCACATGCCATTCAGGTCATGGTGCAGCGAATGCGTGCGCGGAAGGAAGAAAAACCCTGCGCACTACAAGCAGAAGCAGCTAGAGAGTGGCATTGTTCCCAGTGTGCACCTCGACTATTGCTTCCTCCGGGATGGGGACGAGGAGTTGCTCACGGTGGTCGTTGTCAGGGACAAGATCACGGGCACTACCTTCGCAGGGGCCGTCCAGAGGAAGGGCGCCTCCGACGAAGACGCTGTAGAGCAGACGGCAGCCTTCGTCCGACGGCTTGGTCACCCTAAGTTGATTATCAAGAGTGACCAAGAGCCGTCCATCCGCGACTTCGCCATAGCCGTGAGCAAGAAACTCGGCTGTCAAGCTATGGAGGAGCTCAGCCCCGTCGGCGAGTCCCAAAGCAATGGAGTTGCTGAGCGCGCGGTGCAGTCTGTGGAAGATGTATTGCGCACGCTCAAACTTGGCGTCGAAAAGAGGCTCGACGCCAAACTGCCATGCCAGCATCCAGCGATGCAGTGGCTGGTGGCCCACGCAGCCGACATAGTAACCAAGTTTCAGATTGGTCATGATGGGCGCACCGCCTACGAACGGCTGAAGGGCAAGCCCTGCCGCGAGGATGTTGTAGAATTCGGCGAATGCGTCCTCTACAAATCCAACCGCAGCGACGAGGGCAAGCTCGCCCCGAGATGGGAGCCTGCCGTATGGCTTGGCAAGCGGTGGGGCACCACTGAGCACGCCGTAGCCATGGAAGATGGCACCGTGCGCTACTGCCGAGCCGTGCAGCGCCTGCCTGCAGCCCAGCGCTGGAACAAAGACCGCCTCGAAACCGTCAGGAGCACACCGCGCAGACTGCAGCCTGCAGACGTGCAACAAGGACCGCCCATCGTGCTGCGCCCCCGGCCTGCCGCTGACATCGAAGGCGATGAGGCAGTGATGGCACGAGCTATGCGCGAGGCCGTGCCGAGAAGCTTCCGGATAGCAAAGGCTGACCTGGAACGCTGGGGCTACACCGCCGGGTGCCCCCGATGCGCAAGCACTCTACGCAGCCAGCGAGTGGAAGGCTTTCACAGTGCTGCCTGTCGGGCTCGTCTCGAGGAGGAGATGATACTGGCAAACGACCCTCGCCCTCAGCGAAAGTCAGCCCGAGAAGACGGCTACTTCGCTCGAGTCCTTGAAGCGCAGGACGCAGCTCAGGCTGTCGCACAGCAACCTGCTGCAGCTCAGGAGGAGGAGCAGGCAGCCGACGAGGAGATGGACGTCGAGCCAGACAACATCGACAACGACGACGTGGCCGCAATGGCCGGAGTCCTCTTGCAGCTCGGCCTCAACAAGTACGAGGTGCACCAGGTGATCAGCGAGATCTACTCTCCGCCGCGCGTCGCCGCCGCCGCCGAGAAGCACGCGAGCCTGGGCATCAAGGCCGGCGTATCTTACGACATGCTGACGTGCGCCAGCGACGGCACTCCTTGGGACTTCTCTAGGGCAGAGCACCGCGCCAGGTGCAGGCGTGAAATCGCTGAACAGAAGCCCCTGCTGGTGGCCAGCTCACCGCCGTGCACTGTTTTCTGCATCTGGAATACCGCCATGAACTATCCCAGGATGAAGCATGAGGAAGTTCGGCGCAGGCGCGCAGAAGGTCTGGTCCACCTGGCGTTCGCTGCCGAGATCTGCGCCATGCAGGTGCGAGGTGGCCGGTACTTCCTGCACGAGCACCCAGCCACGGCAGACAGCTGGCACCAGGAGCCGATGGCCAAGCTGCTCGGCATGCAGGGTGTCCAGACTGTGGTAGGCGACATGTGTGCATTTGGCATGACCACTGTCGGGCCCAGTGGTGAGCAGCTTCCGGTGCTCAAGCCGACGCGGTGGGCGAGCAACGCCCCGTGGCTCCTCAAGCGCTTGGGCGTGAGGTGCACCAGCCGCAGCGCGGCGGCAACGGCGAGGCACGCGCACGCCAAGCTCGCAGGCAAGGCCCGCACTGCCGCCAGCGCAGTGTACCCGCCTGGGCTGTGCCTTGAAATCCTCCGTGGCCTCCGTGACCAGCTGCGGGAGGACGGCACGAACCTCGAGATTGCCATGATCGCCGCCCTGAGTGAGGAGGAGGAGACGCCCGAGAACTGGATGACGTATGACGGCGAGTTCTACGACGACGTCTCTGGCGAAGACCTGCCCAAGCACCTGGCTGTCGCAGGACGGCGCCTTGAGATGGACTTCTTCCACGGCAGAAAGGTCTACGACAAGACCCCAATATCCGAGTGCTGGGAAAAGACAGGCAAGGCACCCATCCCTGTGAAGTGGATCGACACCAACAAGGGTGACAAGGACAACCCGGAGGTCAGGTGTCGATTGGTGGCCTGTCAGTACAACAAGTACACAGACGCAGAGCTGTTTGCAGCCACGCCGCCACTAAAGGCCTTGAGA
>CALGTP010000897.1 GCA_937902105.1 uncultured Actinomycetes bacterium | reverse complement strand
GTAGCGGGAAGCTGAAGGTCACTGCCCCGATGTTCCAGAAGGCAAGTGCACTCTGAGTTGCGTTGGACTTGGAGAATAACTGCAGCGACACGGTGCGCCTCACGTTGGATAAGGGTTCGAGGGCGCAGCTGCGTCCTGCCGGTCTCGTCAATGGGGATGGTCAACAATGAAGTGGAGGGCGGGACCCCCCCGTTTTCGTCCCCCGGGAGAGCGGCCTCCAAACGGTCGGCGATGGGCAGACGGGACGGGTTGCCGCACTCAAGGTCGCCACCGTCGGTACGTTCGGGTGGGATTTGGCGCGAGAGAAAGTCAGGGACTACGTGTATCTTGCCAGGGACGTATTGGATGGTGATGTCGTAAGACTGTAACTCGAGGGCCCATCCGCTGACACGAGACCCATCGCGGTGGCGAGTGGATAAGAGCCACTGGAGGGAGCGGTGGTCGGAGCGCACGATGGTGGTCATACCAGAAATGTAATGACGCCACTGAAGGACGGCCTCCTTAAGTGCGAGGCACTCCTGATCGCGGACACCGTAACGAGTTTCTTCAGAGAGGAACCGCCGCGACCAGAACGCCAAGGGGCGATGGGAAGAAGGGTCATTTTCATCGTCGCGTTGGCTAAGGACTGCACCTATGCCGCAGCTTGAGGCAGCGTCGACGTCAATGTAAAAGGGCTTGCTTGAATCGGGGCGGGCGAGGGCAGTGACGTTGACAAGCGCGTTCTGAGTGTAAGCAAAGGCAGACTTGAACGCGAGGGAACCCATAATTGCGCGGGCGTCAGCGCCTTTTGTTCTGAGTTCGTCGAACTTCGCAAGTGCAGGGCCGAGGTGAGGGATGAACTTACGATAAAACCCAAGCATGCCACTGTAGCGGGATGCCGCAGCAGAGTCGAAACCAAGGTCTTCGCACTTGATGCTCAGAATAGGTGCGACTTTATGATCTAGCGGTCGTGTGCCATGTTGCCCCACTTGGAACCCTAGGTACGGGACTTCACGGAAGCCGATATAGCACTTATCACACCGGACAGCAAAGCCGGCCTCGATGAAGCGCTCGAAGACACGTTGAACATCACGCATGTGCTCAGCGAATGTGCCGCAGGTTGGGATGATAACGTCGTCCATGTAAGCGATGGCGATATGAGGTGGCAGGCCGCGCAGAGTAGCATCGACGATGCGCATGAACGTACCCGGTGATGAAGTGAGACCCATCGGCATACGTGCGAATTGGAATTGGCCGAACTTTGTGGTGAAGGCCGTCTTATGCTTGCTACCCTCGTCGACTTCGATCTGATGAAAACCTTGGAGGAGGTCAAGAGTGGTGAACCAGTTGGCCTTGCCGAGCGCGGCGAGGTTGCCCTCGAGGTTGGGAAGGGGGTACGTGTCCTTGTCCGTGTACTTGTTGAGGTCGCGGAAGTCTAGGACGACGCGGAAGGTTCCATCCGGCTTGCGGATGAGCTGCGGCGATGAGCTAAAGCGGCTGCGCGCACCTTCTATGATCCTTTCCTTGAGTAGCTTGTCCAAGGTTTTCTTGAGAGCTGCTTCCTCTTCGGCGCTTTGGTTACGCGGCTGACGGTTAGGAGGCGGGGCGGCACCGGAATCGATCTGGCTGGTTGGGATGACGCACTTGTACCCGTGGGCGTAACCGAGGCGCTCCTGGAAGAGGCGACGCACCTTATGGATCATTTGCTCAACAAGTTGAACGTCAGCAGGCGAAAGGTCAGGGTTGATCTTCACCTTCTCCATGATCTCAGCAGTCGTGAAGGGTGTGTCGAGACCCAGCAAGACAGGATCAACGATGAAGCGGGCGATAGGGGAAAGGAGCGGGATGCGAACTTTATGCAGGTTGGGGTTGATTACGCGAATCTTGACGTATCCGTCGTTGTTGACCGTAGCGGCGCCAGCGGCGACCAGGACGCCGAGGTCCGCAGCGCGCGTGTCGTCGAGGGGTAAGAGGACTAGTTCGCTTCCCTTCGGGCAGCAAGAGGGCACACGCACCCATATGTCCTTTTCACTCCAAGCGGGGACTTCGACGCTCTTATCCGTGTAGGCAACGGGCGATACGCCATGCACTGCAGACTCCTCCTCGAAGGTGAGGATGCGGGGTGTGAGGCGGAGGGCGACATGTCCGCCGGCTTGAACACTAAGATCAGTATAGGTGCGACACAGCCCGTAACCCGTGCGGTTCTTGACCTCAGCGACGCGGGCGAGCTCGGCAGGGTCGTCGTCCGGGACTGCGAGCAAGCTCTGCCGGACAAAACGCTTGAGGGTCTCACGACGGTAAGCAAATGGGACAGGCTCAGATAAGATGGAGCCCGCAGCCGAGGTGAAGAGGTAGTATCCATCGTACGGGTTGTCAGGAGAACGAGGGGTATAGCGCTGATGGCAGTTGCCTGCGCCCAATACATCGTTACCGAGGAGGATGCCACGATGGCCTTCGACGACAGGGAGGTCAGTGAGGTGGACGAGCATGCCCCCAAGGTTGAGGGTCAAGGACGCCCAATGTGTGACGCTCGTGTGTCCGGTCACGCCCCGTATACCTCGGACTGAGGTGTCAAGGGGCGTGACCGAGCGACAAGCACCCAAGTCAAGTAGACGCCGAAACTCGCCGCCGCCAATGAGCTTCGTGCCCGAACCACCGTCAGGGACGACGACGTCGAGCGAGATGTCTTCGAACTCCTTGTTCGTGGCGTTATTCCATAGTTTTGCACCGATGATGTGAAGGGGCGCGCAAGGGCCGTCAGCCGAGCTCACGGTGATGCTAGGCCTCGCGGCGGCACCAGTACTAGGAGCGCGCTTGAACTCGTCAGGAGCGCAGTCACCGCTGATAATTGTAGCGCGCGAAGGGGCGACGGTGGACGCAGAGTAACATGTAGTAAGCGGGGCGGGGGAGAGGGAGGTCCACGAGATGTTACACGGTTTGACGTTGAGAGAGGGAGCGGCGTGGTGAAGGACTTTCTTGACTTTGCCACGGTGCGAGCTGTTCACAAGGAAGGTGAAGAGCTCGAGCTCACTGTTGTAGCTTATGACGCGACCAGGAAGGCCGTTGAGTTGCTCAAACTGGAGGCCGCACAACGTCGCAGTACCAGAACGGGAGGGCGTCGGAGAGCCCACAGCGACGTCGATGTTCTTCTTAATGGCGCGCTGAAGGGCGAACTGAGAAGCATCTACGTCGCCAGCGCTGAGAGTACCAGCTACGATACGTTTGCGAAGATGGGCGCGATAGTGTTCGTCAATCGAACGGTTGCCCTGCTCGACCCCAGCAGTGAGGTCGGAAAGACGTTGCTTGTGCTCGCTATCGCAGGTGGGGGAAACAAGGAGGCTAACGACCTCATCACGTTCGTCAGAACGGTCGCGAGGGCGGAGGGCAGAATGAACGGGAGCGGCTTCCCCTTTCAAGCTATCGCGGAGGCGGCTCGCAAGCTGGGAGCACTCTACTCGGAGGCGCTCATCGAATGCGGTGGAATCGGAGGCCAGGAAAGAAAGCGCCGCGGTCTCCGCTGCGTCGATGTCGGCGAGGGTGTTAGACAGGGTAGAGGCAAGTCGGGACGCGAAGCTGTTCCTAGCAACGCGAAGGAGCGATGAAAGAGACGTAGTGCGGCGGGATATCACGCGTCGATAGCGCGCCGCGACCGCGCAGTGCGAAAGAACGGCAAAGAAGCGTAGATGCTGGAGTAGCGCAGTGCCAAGCGTAGGTGATACACTAGTCTTGCACTTCAGTACACACCGACGCAGCCAAGCCGCTTGAATGGCGCGCGCGGCGCACATGGCTCGTAGGCGGGCGGTCCTTGCACGGAGGGCCGCTTGAATGGCCGTTGCAGCGCGTGTCGCATTGGGCAAGAGACGGAGTCGATTACGAAGATCGTGAAGGCCAGGAA
>CALGTP010000895.1 GCA_937902105.1 uncultured Actinomycetes bacterium | reverse complement strand
TGAGATTATCGGCCATCCTCTCGACTGACTCCAATTTGGAGCACATTTGGCTGGCCTAGGTAGTAGAGAGTTAGAGGACAGGGGGGATGTGGGAACGCATGTTCCCTTCAACGTCCTCTAAGTGTGCAGAAATGATAGCCTCGGGTGTTCCTATCGTGTAAAACACTCGAGTGTTCTTATAAACCAATTCGTTGAGTAGTAAACTTTATAACCCTCTCAATCAGCGGCAAGGACCGCTGGCGGCGGCGACGCACGTCGCCTCCTGACGCACGGTCGGACCTCCAAGGCTGGGCGTGCGATCGCACAGGTTGTGAGAGCCCTGGGTGCTACCCAAACTTGGGGCATCCGGGGTTCCCCTCTCGCTCCCAAACTGCGCAGCAGTGCAACGGCGCTTCGAGTGCTGGTGGGGATCGCAGAGTCCCGCGCGCTGAGTGCGAATCTAAGCGCCACTGAGCGCCCGCGCTCTGAGCGCGAATCTAAGCGCCACCGAGCGCCTGAGCCACGTGCACATAGCACAGGAGGCATACTTACGCTGCAAGCGAGCGTATTGAACGCAGATTTCAGTGGGAAATGGATCAAGAAGACCAGACCGCTGGGCGAATGCAATCGAGCATCATGGAAACGCCACCGTCGGAATCACAGACCCCAGGGAGAGTAACTTCCGCCCTAGGTGCGAGCACGCAACAGGATGCGCATCCTCTCCCTGAGCAAATTAATCACATGGATTTGGATCGTACAGCAGACTCCTCAATCGCGCCGAGATTTGGAACCATGCTCATTAATACCATCCCAGAAGAGCGTACGCTGGGAACTTCTAGCATTCAGGGAGCCTCCGGCACTCTGATAGACGCTAACACCGGAGAAGACGGGAGCGCTCAATTTTTTCAGGAGCAAGATGACTTCCTGGCAAAATACGAGCTTGAACTCGAGCTCGACGCCCAGCATCGTCTCAAACTCAGTGATATTCACGCGACGAGCCCTGGCTCGGGCATGTTCACCACAGCTAATACTGGCGAGCCGAGCATGCAATACCCTGAGTCGAGCGTATATACGGCCGCTGGCACCTCAGGGGCAGGCGGGCAAATTCAGCATAGTATGCAGATGCAAATGCAATCGAACATGACCATGCTTATGGGCCTGTTCGCGAAACAACAGACTGAATTCCAGAAGCAGATGCTGGATATGGAAGCCAGGCAGAAACGGGAATTGACTAATATATTGCAGAGTCAGCAAACAGCGCAATCTTCCTCCAATCGAGTTGGACACCCTTTGTCGCCGAACATTAATTATAGCGCAACGTACCCCACCCCGCCGGGAGATCAGCTAGTGAGTTCTCTAGTCACGGCCCTCGGGCAAGTTTCATCTAATAAGTCAGGGCTAAAGGAGCTCAGCAAGGTGAAAGATACAGATGACGTGGCAAAGATCTTGAGTAAGTGGTCTATGGAGCTTCGCAGCATGGATGTCCACGAGCGCCAATGGGTAAAGAAAGTATTGCCATGTATGATTGAAGGCGGTAATCTTCACAAATGGTCTCTTGCATATCAACCCAGTATGGACCTCGATGGCCTCATTCGAGATGTAGATGATCCTAAGTACATTTACAACTGGACATGGGATCAGCTAGTGAAATCTCTATCCACCACGGGTATGTGGAAGAGACCTGATCTCCAGAAGAACATCAACGCAATTCACTCAGCCAAGTGCGAGGAGGATGCAGACGGACCAAAAATCCAGCAGTATATCGACAAATTCAAAATCGACTACCAACTCGTCTCCGCTCAAAGACTGTATCACATCGTGCCACCGGAAGCGGCTGCCTACTGCTTGTTCAACGGACTTCCCCCGTACTTCAAAGAACATATGAACCGGCGCACTGCTCCTGGCCCGTATCAGAACATCCGAACTGACATGGACGCCCTCTTGCTCGAAATCAACATGACAATGCAGGACTCCAGTTGTGCAGTAGAAATGGCGAGCAAGGGCAGACGCGCCATGGGAGCAGCGACTGAAATAAAACAACCACACCCGCACGGCGTGGATCGTAAGGGACCACAGCACATCGGTAAGGTTGGCGACCACATTGGAGTCACTAGCAGTACTGACTCAATTGACAACATATTCGCGGCGATGCGAAACATACGTCAGGCAGAGGGACCTCGCTTCCAATATCGAGTCACCCAGAAGAGGGATCACACCCTGGTGGTGATATCTCATCCTGATCAAAACATGGTAACTAATTTCCATGCCCGACCAGACTTGAAATGCTCTTTAACTCCGGCGAGGGTCATGCCATTCAAAGCTACAACCGCAAGGGCGCCAGGAGCGCATGGCAAGGGGGCAGCGTCGGTCAATAGCTCCCAGGGAGCGGCATTCGGAGCGAACTTCCAGCCAACCCTGCAGACACCGCCTCCTGGAGGCGTGCAATCTCCCGCTTCATTTGCGGCGCCTCAACTCACGTCATCATCGACGGTTTCAACCATTCTCCCTTCGGATTCTGCGAGTGTCATACATGCTGACTTGCAAGGCAATTCTGCTCTCACAGGCTCGGTAACTCGCACAGGTCCGGCGACCTACTATCAAAACATGACCAACACTTCAGGCCGCTCCGACTCCGGGTTTCATCCTCCCTCAGCTAACATGGCAACGGTGAGGCGGCCGGTAGCATTTACCGCTAATATC
>CALGTP010000894.1 GCA_937902105.1 uncultured Actinomycetes bacterium | reverse complement strand
GCGGCAAGTACGATCCGACCCCCAAGAAAGGGGGACGCTGTTGAACGACTACGTCCTGTTCCTCTTCCTTGTGGCAGCAGTGGCGGGGATAGGTCTTCTGATTCCACTTTTGCAGCACTAGAGGAACCGCAGATGGCAAAGAAAATGACGATGAAGCAGTACGAGAAATCGTCTGCCGATAACCGTGCCGACAAGTCAGGTCGCCACGGACCAGAGGGCAGCAAGAAGGACATTGCTGCCGACCGCAAGGCCCTCAAGGCCATCAACAACAAGAGGAAGTGACATGGCACCAAAGTACCCCGCGGGCGCAGTGAAGCCCCACAAGAGCATGGCGACGGGTGACTCCTATCAGGAGGCAACCAGCAAGGCATTCGGCAGCAAGAAGCCGTCGCCGCCAAAGAGCGTGGCCAAAGGCGCGAAGTGATCGACCTGTCTGTCGTCTTCCAGATGCTGGAGGACATCAAGAGGCAGGCGATTGAGTGCGTGGAAAATCCGGCAGCCGACCGGCGCGACGCTTTCGAGTTCGGCACGATCAGCGGGATGCTCAAGGCCGTCGCGGCGGTTCGTGAGCGTCTGAACGAATTTGTTGAAGCAGCTAACGAGGTGGAACGTGAAGACTAGCAGCGCAGCGACCCCTTTCCCAAAGTCTGTCGCTACTGAAGACTACACCAAGGCCGTGAGTGTGAGGACGCTCCTCGGCAATACCTACACCGAGGAACTCCAGTTCGCTTTCCCCGATGTCCCCCCCGGCATCCGCCCCTGCGGGTACCTTCTCCTCTGCCAGATCAGGACGCCGAAGCGTCGCACGGCCAGCGGCCTCATCTTCACCGACCAGACGCGCGAGGACGAGAAGTACCGCGTCCAGACCGCTCTCGTGCGCGCGATGGGACCGTCGGCCTTCAGGCGTCGCGACAATCTCGAACCGTGGCCCGAGGGTGCGTGGTGTACCCCCGGCACCTTCATCCGCGCGCCGATGTACGGCGGTGATCGCTTCGTCGTTCCCTACGGCAAGGGCGACGACGAGGCCTTGTTCATCACGATCAAAGACACCGACATCATCGGCGTCGTCGAGGGCGATCCCTTGGCCGTCAAGACATCGTAGGAGCGCACATGGCAACGATAGCAAGAGAACGCGAGGTCGAAGAGGACCGCGCACCGAAGAAGAACACCAGCCCACGGGACACCGTGATGGTTGGCGGCATGGAGGGTCTGGTCTCCGACGAGCCGGACGAGGTGATCGAGATCGAGCCGGAACACGACGAAGTTGCAGAAAAGGCCACTTCAACGCGACGCTCCGCTTCTGACTCTGACTCCAGTGAAGACGAGGAAGACGAGCGCGACGCCCGCCTTGCCTACGACGAGGCGATGGATGATGACGACAGCGTCGAGGAGCGAGGCAACTCCCGCCGCCAACGTCGAAACAAGGCGCGTCGCGATGCCATCGCCATGCGCGATCAGGAACTGGACGTCCTGCGGCAGCAGGTCTCCCAGCTTTCCGGCATGGTGTCGTCGGTCTCGCAGGGGCAGGTCGGCGTCGTCCTCAACACGGTCGAGACCCAGCTTGGTCAGGCGCAGGGCCACCTACAGGTCCTCGACGACGAGCTTGGCAAGGCCGTGGCGGCGGGCGACGGCGACCAGTTCCGCAAGGTTCAGCGCCTCCGCGACGAGGCGTCGGCCCGCGTGTTTCAGTTGGCGAGTCAGAGACAGCGGATCATCGTCGAGACGCAGCAGAGCCAGCGTCCCCAGATGCCGCAGGGGCAGATGCAGCAGCGAGGCGGCCCCGTGGCCTCCCCCGCCGCGGCGAAGTACTCCGAGGTCTTCCTCGACCGCCACCCGTGGTTCAAGTCAGAGGGCGGCAGCGAGGACTCCGAGATCGTGAAAGCCATCGACGACCATCTGGCCGCCGAGGGCTACAACCCCAACACGCCGCTGTACTGGCGCACTCTCGAAGAGCGCGTCCGTGCCCGTGGCCTTGGCCCCAATGGTGACGACGGCGATCAGGAGCGCCCCGTCCGCCGCAGCAGTGGAGGCGGCATGCCCCCGACCAATGCACCACGGGCCGGTCGCCGCTCCGGCGCACCGGGCTACCAGTTGAAGCCTGAGATGCGGGAGTACCTCGACTCGGAGGGCCTCCTCGAACGCAACATCACCCCCGACCAGAAAGCCAAGCGCGACCGCCTGATCTCTAGCTGGAAGGCTAACGAGCAGAAGGCGAAGCAGGGCCTGATGGGCAAGAACTAGGAGTCAGAGAATGGCACAGTCACCGACTACGACCTCAACCTCGACCTCGACCACAACCAAGTCCGACCCGCGGGTCGCTCAGGACGCCGATACGCCGCTTCAGCGGTCGGCGCGCGACGAGCCGCACGGCTCCGAGGAGCGGGACCACGAGCACGAGTTCACCCGCGCCGAGTGGGAACGGGCGAAAGAGAACACGGACCCCGAGCGTCGGGCGCGGATCAGGGAGGTCCTCTCCCAGACCCTCCTCCCCGGCCTTCCCAAGCGTGAGGGATGGCATCGGTGCTGGGTGAGCACCACCCACCCCTCCGACACGCCGCACCGTCGCCAGCAGCTTGGCTATCAATTCGTGATGTACGACGACGTGCGAGAGGCCGGGTGGGCGTCCGACCAGAACGCGGTCAAGGACGGTGCGGGCAAGGGTGCCGTGATGTGGCGTGAGATGGTGGCGATGGAGATCCCAAACCGGGACTTCCTCGAAATCATGCGCGAGCTTCACCACGACGCGCCGCGCGACATGGCGCGTGGGATCACCGACGGCCTCGAAGAGCTTGCGGCGAACGCCAAGGAGAAGGGTGGACGTGTGACCCTCGACTCCGGCTTCGGCGATCTCGGCGAGTTCGTGAGACCGCCCAGACAATTCGAGAGTTAACACTACGGAGACCAAAGATAAGCTAGGGGAGCCTCGGCGTATGTTCCTCCGCCGGGGCTTTTGGGGAGGGGGCCGTCTCGAAAGGGGCGGCCCCTTTTCTGTGGGGGCTTGACGATCCCCCGGCAATGGGCGCACAATTCGATCAGCTACCTGTAAGAGCAACTCGCTCGACTGAAGGCGTCTTCGCGCGGTGCGTGAGGTGTAACGGTCGGGCTGGAGATGCGGAACGGAGCGAGACGGACAGCGACGGGTGTCGCGGATGTCCATGTCTTGTCGTTTCAACTCACAGGAGCCTCTCCCATGTCTTCGACCGCAACTCCCTTCGGCGTTCGCCCCGTCAGCCACCCGAGCGGCACCGTCCGCCTCGACCAGCTTGCTGGCGGCGTGGCCTCGGCCTACGGCACGGCCCTCTACACCAACACCCCCATCAAGCGTCACACGGACGGCACCCTGATCGCTGTCGGCACCGGTGCCGACGTGACCATCGGCGTCTTCGCGGGCTGCGAGTTCACCGCGTCCAGCAAGCGTTTCGTCCTCCCGTATTGGCCTGCCGCGCAGACCTACGACGCAGGCACGATGATCGCCTACTACACCTCCGACGTGAACATCACCTACGAGGCGCAGGCCGACGGCGCGGTCGCCCTGACCGCAAACGGCGAGTCGATCAACCTCGCGAACACCTCGCAGGGTTCGGTCTACACCGGCCAGAGCACGCAGGCGCTGACGGCGACCACGACCGGAGCCACCGCAGGCACATACCAGATCATCGGTCTGGCTCCCTACGACGACAACGCTTGGGGCGACACCTACACGATCCTCCGCGTGAAGATCAGCAGCTATCAGGGTGTGGTCGCCTAACAGCGACTAGACCGCTCGACTACCCATGAGCTTCCCCCGCCGCTCTGAGCAAGGCGGGGGACTGACAAGATAGATTTTCAAGCGAGGCTGTTATGTCTACACCGATGAATAGCACCCAGTTCCGGGTCATTGTCGAACCGATCCTCAACGAGCACTTCGACGGCGTCTACGACCAGCGCAAGGACGAATACAAGCAGGTCTTCCGCACGAAGCCCGGCATCAAGCGCGCCTACCACGAAGAGCCTGTGCTCTTCGGTCTGGGCGCTGCCCCGCAGATGGGCGACGGCGGCCCGGTCACCTACAAGAACGGTGGCGTGCTGTTCGTGAAGCGATACGTCTTCCGCCAGTACGGTGCGGCCTTCGCCCTGACGAAAATCCTCGTCGAGGACGGCGACCACATCAACCTCGGCAAAATCTACTCCGAGCAACTGGGTCAGGCGATGGTGGAAACCGAAGAGACGGCCACGGCCAACGTCCTCAACTTCGCCTTCAACGGCAGCTACCTCGGCGGCGACGGACAGCCCCTCTGCTCCGCATCGCATCCGATCCTCGGCGGCACGCAGTCCAACCTGCTGACGACCCCCGCCGCGCTCTCGCAGACCTCGGTCGAGTCGATGCTCGTCCAAATCCGCAAGGCGCAGGACAACGACACGAAGCGCGTCCGCATCACCCCGCAGATGCTCGTCGTGTCCCCGGACAACGAGTTTCAGGCCGAAGTCATCCTGAAGTCGGCGCTCCGCACCAGCAACGCGAACAACGACATCAACCCGGTCATGTCGCTGAAAATCCTGCCGAAGGGCTTTCAGGTCATCACTCGTCTCACCTCGCCGACGGCGTGGTGGATCAACACCGACGAGCGCATGGGCCTCCAGATGGTCACGCGACGCATGGCCGAGAAGAGCATGGAAGGCGACTTCGAGACCGACTCGATGCGCTACAAGGTGACGTCCCGTTGGGACGCCTCGTGGACGAACTTCCGTACCGTCTGGGGCACCCCCGGCGCGTAAGACTCCGGCGCACAGCCACCCAAGGGGTGACGGGTTGTTTCCTTGCCCGTCACCCCTGATCTTTAACTGAGCTACCGACGGAGACTCTAGATGCCCACAGGAAATGACACGACCCGCTTTCCCAGCGGCGTAACTAACTCGGCTGATCCGGCCCCGTTCGGCAACCACGTCGAGACAAAGCCTTTCTCGTACTACGAATATCGCAACGATTTTTTCCAGTACACGGCCACCGATTGGGTTGTGACGGAAACCGCTGCCGGGACGACGCAAACCATCGTCGCGGCGGGCGAAGGCGGCCAGTTTGCCATCACCAACGTCTCGGCGGGCGCGACCGATGCCTCCTCGATCCAGTTGTCCAGCGACGGCGGAACCACGGCTGGGACCCAGTTCCTTTGGGAATCAGGCAAGGACGCGGTCATCGCCGCCCGCTTCAAAACCTCGTCCGCCGCCGCCAACACGAACGGCCTCCTAATCGGCCTTGCCATTGCCGACACGACCCCGGTCGCCTCGCTGCCCCTCAACGGCATTTTCTTCTACAAGGCGTCCGCCGCCGCTTCGCTGATCGCCAGCGTCCGCAAGGCGGGCACGTCCACCAGCGTCACGCTGGGCGACGTGGTTGCCGACACCTTCGTCGATGCGGTGCTCTACTACACCGCAATCGACGGAACGTGGCGAGCATATCTGGACGGAACCTTCGTTGGCTCGTTCAGCACCGCGTCGGTGTCTCCCGTCGTCGCGATGACGCCCACCATTGGCTTCCTCAACGCTTCTGCCGTGGCGCATGTTCTGACGGTCGACTACATCTACTGCGCCAAACGCCGCTGACGGATCGCCGTCGGCCTAACATAGTTTCAGGAAGAGTGCCCATCCGGGGCGCTCCTCCTCTCTTTCTTCTAGGAGAACTGCATGCGTGCGATTTCACTTACCTACGCGCCATCTGTTCTCGATGCCGACGGCATCTGCGCCAGTCAGACGACGTCGGGCGCGGCCAACGCCGTTATCAACGGCGCGCTTGCCTCTGGTGGTGTGGCCACGATGGGCGACCAGCAGATCATCACCATTTTCTCGGCTTCCGACCTTTCAAGCCTGACCTTCCTCGCGACCGGCAGCGACCGCAACGGCTCCGTGCTCACCGAAACGATCACGGGACCGGGCGCGGGCCTGACGGTGGTAAGCACCAAAAACTTTTACACGGTGTCGAGCATCTACGTCTCCGCCGCCGCCGCCGCCTTCACGGTCGGCGTAAATGGCAAGGGATCGTGCAAACCCATCGTGCTTGACCAGTATCTGACTCCGTTCGACATAGCCGCTGCGGTCATCTCGACCACGGGTGGGACCTACAAGCTCCAGTACACCTACGACGACGTGTTTGCCTCGACGTGGGCCAACGGCACTCAGGTGTGGTTTGACTCCGCGACCACGACGGGCAAGACAGCAGCGTTCGTGGAGAACATCACCACGCCGATGATCGCCATCCGCTACCAGATCACCACGGCGGCAAACCCCGAGAACCTCGTCATACGGGTCATCCAGTCTGGCGCGCAGTAAAGAGGCCCCGGCATGCCTTTGTCCGTAAACAGCACAGGAGATGTTCGACCCTTTACGGCAGTTCAGTTTGTCGAGGAAGCGTGTTCGCGTGCGGGCATCCCGCCGTCCAAGCTGACCAGTGAGATTGTCGAGAAGTCTCTTGATCAGTTTAGCCTTATGTTCACGAGCCTTGTGAATCGCGGCATCCAGCTTTGGAAGCGCCAGCAGTCGCTGGTGCCGTGCTACCTCAACGAGTACGAGGTGCCGCTGCCCTCCGACACAAACTCTGTCTTGTCGGTCAACCGGCGAACGATGTTCCGCCAGACGGGGACGCCCTTCTCGGATATGGGCGGCACCGCGTCGTTGGCCTTCGACGACGACTTCGATACCGCTTGCACCCAAACGGCGGTCAACGGCAGCATTGGCACGGTGTTCACCACCGCGACGCAGATCACCACTGCTGGCATCCTGTTTGGCAGCGCGGGCACTTTCGGCCTGTTCTTTGAGTACAGCAACGACGGCGTGTCTTACACGCCTCTCACCTCCACAACCACCACGTCCGACGACGAGCAGTGGCTGTGGGTCGATTTGGCTGGTGCCCCCGCCGCGCTTTACTGGAGAGTCAGAAGCGTGAGCGCGTCCGATTTCTTTTCGGTGCGAGAACTCTACTTTGGCAACACGCCGCAGGAAATCGTGCTGGGTCCGTGGAATATCGACGACTACACCGCCATGCCCAACAAGACGCAGGGCGGCCAGATACTCAACTGGTATCAGCAGCGCGACCGCGACGCGCCGTACCTGCTTGTGTGGCCGGTGCCCAACAATCTCGCCAAGTACGATCTCCTTGTGATCTGGACGCATGAGATGCTGATCGACGTAACGGACGTCACGCAGGCTGTTGACGTGCCGCGTCGCTGGTATGACGCAATCTGCGCCATGCTTGCGCGGCGTCTCTGTCGTTCGCTTGAAGAGGGCGACATGGCCCGCTACCAGATGCTGGTGTCGGAGGAGCAGGAGGCGGTAATGCTCGCGACGGCGGAAGAGCGCGACAACTCCCCGGTCAACATCGACCCCGGCATTTATGCGTACACTCGGTGACGCATGCCTAGGTTCCTTGACACCACAGGCCACGCGACGCTGGGCATCGGCATTTGCGCGCGATGCAATCGCAAGATGGCGCTGGGCGAACTTATGTCTGATCCCAACATCCCCGGCCTCATGGTGTGCGAGAAAGACCGCGACAACTTCGACCCCTACCGCATGGCCGCGCGCATGCCGGATCAAGTCACGTTGCCGTTCGTGCGCCCCGACGTGGCGCTGACTCAGCCCGACTATATTGATTGGGAGAATGAGCCGTGACGGTAAATAACTCCCCCGCCGCGGCGATGACCTACGACTCGCTCGTGACGGACATCAAAAATTACCTTGAGAGGGGCAACACCGCCGACGAGACGGTGCTGCGCCAGATACCGATTATCATCAACAACAGCGAACGCTCGCTGGCCGACAAGCTAAAGATACAGGGCTACC
>CALGTP010000893.1 GCA_937902105.1 uncultured Actinomycetes bacterium | reverse complement strand
TGATCTCAGGGATTGATGGGGTAAGGATAACGGAACACCCAAGATCGGATGCACCTCATGATCGGCTGGAATTCAGGGGCACAGTACGCGGATGGCAGCCAAAGGAACGACAGGAATGGATTGCCAAACTGCTCGGGGAGGAGGGGGAGCGGAGTGGAAGAGGGGAGGACCTGATAGAGAAAATATGGTCAGAACGGAATGTTCGCCCTCTCCTTCTCCCAACTCGATGGTGGCCACGGACTCTGGCAACCACTACCCCACCCCAAGTAGGGGAGGAGATGTTAGGTTTTAACACAGAAGCCCAGGGTTGGCTCCCATGCAAGATAACGGATGAGGATCAGGAGGGGGCACTTTGGACAGTGGACTGGTGGGATGAGTCACGAGAGGATAGATTGAAAAGGGAGGAGGAACTCCGCCCGTTTGAAGAGGCTGGCTGGTGGTACAGGATCACAGGTAGATCAATGGCCAAGAGATGCCACAATTGTCCAAACTCAGATGGGACGTACGGGCAATGGCGCACAAGGGAGGAATGGAAGGTGGGTGACTGGAACAAGAATCACGGCAACCTGAAATGCATGGAGTGTCACGAGCATAACAGGGATCGAGAGAGACCACAGAGCGGAAGACCGTGTCCCAGAGTGAGAGGACGGGAGTCCCTACCCCAGACAGTGCTGATCTGCCAGCCGGCGGACACGAGACTGCGAGGGGAGGATCGAGATGTTCTAGGGACAATCAAACTGACGGGGAAGGATCTCCGACGGATACTGATACACGGGAGACATTTTCCATTTCTCACACCCGAGGAAGGAGAGACAGGAGGGGTTGGTCACTGGGAGACAAGGGTGTGGGAATCGTGTGACATAAGTGTATGGGGCACAACACGGGAGTTGGGCTTTCCAGTCACTAGGGATGGGGACACGGTGAAATCCGCTAGGGATGCGGCTGAGGGTAGACGGACCAACTTTGTCCTCTCTCCGGAGATTCTGCGCTTCTGCAGACAGGCACTTGGGGAGGGAGATCTAGGGACCGAACCTACACAGTGCATGAGGTTGGTACGGGAGCTGGTCGATCAATGGCACCATCCTGATGAGGTCACGGAATTACACCTTCCAGGGCCAGATGAAGATACCGAGGACCAGGGTCTATCAAGGAGACTGGGATGGTGCCCAATGAAAAACGAATGGGTGGCATCGTGGACGGGGGGAGGAAACTCAGGTACAGGTCGAAACGGCAAGGGAGGTGGGAACGGAAGATGGGAGTCACCCTCGACCCCACTTCAGTGGGCAGACCCTCAACCCCTGCTGGCGGCCCCGGGGACCCCCCAGGTGGGAAAAAACTTCTTTCTAGACGAGGTGGGCCCAGTGCGGGGCTTTGTCTCGGTAGCCCCCGTCTCGCTTGCATGGAAGGACAGAGTGGGCAGGTTTGAAGTGAAACTAACCCAGGGGCTGGCGGTCTCACTGCAAGCGCAGTATAGTTGGACGATCCCGAGCGGAGCATGGACCCATCGGAGGGCCCATTTCAAGGGGGAACCAGAAGAGCTGATTAAGCTGTTCCACAATGGTAGACTGAGACAGGAGGGACTAGAGAGAGCAGGACATCGTTCCCCGACATGGACAGTGCTGCGTTCACTGCAGAAGGTCTACGGGGCCACACGAATCCGAGGATGCACTATCATCGACGCCCCCCCGTTCTTCGAGTCTGCGGGCAACGAGAAGGCTCCAGAGGCGGACGGCACGGACAAGGGTCTGGAGGGATCAGCACCAACCCAAGACGAGGGGGGTGCTACTGTCTATTGGGGGAACGATCAGGGACCAGTAGTTATGGTCTGGGATGGGATGCTTCCCGGGGAACAGGAGAAGGCTAAGAAAATCATTAGCGATGAGAAGGACTGGATCATCTGGCGAACTAAGCCGGCGAAAGGCGAACAGGGAGATCAGCCTGGGGGTTCAGGAAACTGTCAGACGACCACGGACTTTCTAGAACAGTTCGGTATGAGACTAGACGGCATCCAACAGAAAGGGCCTAAAGCTCAACGGACATCAGAGGGCAGGTCTGGGGGGGGGTTCACCAGGAGGAGAGGATGGTACCGCACAAACGACATTAGGACAGCGGCCTGCGAGCGGGATATGGAGATCTGGATTCCGAAGGATAGCGGAGCATACTCGGGGAAGGACGTGGAAGCGGTGTGGGACGCGTGGCGGAATGACACCCAGAAGGACGAGTGCAGGGTACGGTTGGAAGGACCAGAAAAAGAATGGTGGGCTGGCACGGAACTGGGCCTCTTGCGAGCGTATCAGTTTCCGGGTCACGTTACAGCTTCCGACGGCTCAGTGGGTATGGGAAGTATGGGAGCAGGATTTGTTTGGCTGGACCGATCGAGGTGTGGTAGCGAACGAATAGGGAGGGAGGAGGAAGGGACGAGCTCAGGTCGAGCGGAAATAGGAGCTTACGCTGCAATCCTCCGACGCACTCCGGACCACGAGGATCTACTCACAGCCACGGATAGTGAGGTACTCTGCCGACTGGTGGGTAGATGGGTGGGACAAGGCGGAAAGGCCTCTCTAGCCAACACGGCAGACGCCGATATCCTGGAATTTATCCTAGAGAAGCTGGCGGCAAGAATCGCGGCTAAGGCCAGGACGTTCCTGGTGAAAGTTAAGGCACACAGGGGAGAGCCCTTGAATGAGGGAGCGGATGACTTAGCCGAAGAAGGACGCCTACTTGCAAAGGAGGGGGAGGGGTACAGATGGAAACAAAGAACGACACGTCTGGTGTTTTCGTACTACGACAGGACCTCAAACCAATGGAAGAGAGGCACTTGGAGCAGGACCATCCGAAACGCAGCAAGGAGGGGGGCGGCGGAATCTCTGCTAGAAGAACGACTGCAGTATGGAGCAAACAAGTGGAGGAGGGGACTGTTTGAAGGGCACGGGGAGGGGATGGAGGAGGACCACCCCCACCCTCAGTCTGCATACAACTGGAGAGCCATCGCGCCAGATAAGTGGGAGGCGATAGCCTCGGGGAACTGGATCCAGAAGGCAGCGTGGAATCGGATGGTGACAACGCTAGAGCGTGATCAACCTCACAAGACACCGGTCACCTCCACTTGGACAGCCGACTTTCTGACAAGAGAGGGGGAGGGCCGCAAGGCGATGGGCGACTGGTTGCGGGACAAGACGATTTCGTGGAAAGCCCGGAGAAGACTCCTCCAAACGAACGCGGGAACCTTCCCATGCGAAGGTCGTCTCCAAAAATGGGGCAAACATCCGGATGGGACCTGCGGTCTCTGCAAGCGCAGCAGGGAAATGGGCCTCAAACTGCTGGGTGTCCGACCTGCGCGTGGCACCACCGGACATCTCCAGAGCAGTGTGTGCAGGCTCCAAGCCCCAGCGGCCACGGGTGCTCACAATACTTGCTTCCAACAAGTACAGGACGACATGAGCAAAGCACGCTCGGTGAGCAAGGACTGGGAATTTGTCTCGAAGGGGACAGAGATCTCGCTGGGAAGGTTTGTATTAGAATTCTTCACACCATTCACGCTCGACTCTGACACGGGGGTGATCTCGGACGAGGACACAGCGGAGATTTGGGGGGCTGCGATGGAGGTGGCGATGGAAAAGGCCAGAAGGAACAAGAATAAGACCTCGGGTGAGGATTCAACTATGATAGATGCTAGGGAGGTCGAGAGGTCCTTCTGGCTCAGCAGACCCGATGGGTGGGTTGTCAACAGGAAAATGAAGAAAATCATCCTCCTAGAATTCAAGAGGACCGCTGACTACTCGGAAGCTTATTACTGGGATATGAAGAGGGTGGCAGAACAACAGCACACCCCCATTCTGGCGGGACTTAGGGCACTAGCGATAGATCGAGGATGGGAGGTTGAGGTTGTTCCGCTAGTCGCAGGACAACGGTCAGTTAAGGAAAAGGAATGGCTGGAATCGTTCAGGGTCTTTGGGATCGACAAGGAGGACGGGAAGAAGATTCTGCACAATCTGGGGCTCACACTCCTACACGAACATGAGAAGCTCTTTTGTAGCTACTGGCGCCAGACTTTCGGCCCTCCGAGCAGTCTACTGCAGTTGTTAGGCAAGGGCGTCTCGGTCCGTGCCACTCAGTTACTCACGGAAGGAAGGCGGTAGGAGAGGAAAGATATAG
>CALGTP010000892.1 GCA_937902105.1 uncultured Actinomycetes bacterium | reverse complement strand
TGCAATCCTCCCAGGAACAAATGCTATAATGCAAGAGATGCTCAACGGCGACCCTGTGGTACCACATTGGACCGACCCATGGCAATAAGGACATAGTGGTCCGCTTTCCCACATGCAAGTCGACATAGGTGAAATCGCAGAGCTTGCCCGGAACAGACCTTTGCACGTTGTCGAAGGGGCTGAAAATTGCAAAATCGTGCGCGGAGTAAGCCAAAGCGTTCCGCCGACAGCGCCGGACGTCCAGCTCGAAGCCCTCCGCATCCGCGCGCTCGTGAACTCGCCAGACTAAGGGCGGTGGTCGTGCGCTGGCGGTGTATGCGTCCCAGGTCGGTTTCGAAAAGACGCTCGTCAGAGTCCGGTCTTGCTTGCCCTCTAAAATCGTCTTGTCCATGTGACAGCTGGCGCATATCGCTTGGAACTTCTGCTCAGCGCCTCTCACCGTCTGACGCAACGGGGCTATGTGATCCCACTCGACGTCTCCATCAAAAGCACCGCCACAGGTGACGCAGTTGTGCCTTTGCGTCTCGAGAATCTCCCGTTTCACCTCTGCGCTGGGCGTGCGTCTTTCGGCCCGCAGAAGCTCAAAGAAGACTTTCTGACACAGAGCGGGCAGACGCTCGCCACACCACGGGATCTCGCGAGGCAGTCTCTCCAGCCACTGGTGAATCCTATCTTCGTCTTGAATGCATTCCTTAATCACGCAGACCCCCTTCCCAGCTGGAATAGAAAGACCACCGATCTCGGAACTCCCTCTCAGCAGCACCTTCGGCGAAATCCCGTTGTCCATGAGCTGTCGCCTCGCGAATTGCAGGTCTGACGTCCAGAAGTGCCCTGGCTCAACCACGCCGAGCCAACAGCGCCATTCGTCCATCACTGGTGCGGTGCTTCGGCACTCCTTCTCGACCAGAGGTTTGCTCTGCGTGGCTTGCTCGTTGACGGTCCAGTTCGCAAGGCTTCGCGCGCTTTTGTACATGTAGACGTGGCCATCGTAGGCCGCAGCCGCGATCGCTCGCCCTCGTTTTACGGGTGGTTCGTGGATGGTGATCAAGTTTCCACCGCTCACGAAGAAAAACGGATGGCCACGGAGAGTGCACCATTTTTTGAGCGTCGCGGCGTCGATACCGACCTCTCGCCAACCGTCCGTCCCCAGTAGATCGTCGAAGCTTTCGGAAATTCCCTTCATCGGCCGCCCGAGAAGGATGGCAAGTTGTCGTGGGACGCAGAGGCGATCGTCATGCGCTTCGAAGGCAGCTTCCAAAATCTGGTCGGGATAGGGTAGGAAGGCCGCCGCGTTTCGCAGACACCCGAGGGGTTCGCGCATCCGCGCCTCGTGTGTGATGGCCCCTTCTCCGTTCACAGACGTGCTCAGAGACGAGATGAGCCAATCCCCGTCTCTGTCGAGTAGGTACGATTCCCCGGAGATCTCCATCAGAGTTTGCCGGCCTCCTTGACCCACCGCGCCCCCACTCTCAAGTAGATTTGCGAGGACTTTGCGTTTCACCTCCTGGACCCGCTGTGCCTCAGATAAGCTAGCGGAAGCCATAATCTGACCGAGGCCGAGCTGATCCACAGGTAAAGTGCTAGCTCGATCATACGCGGCACCGTTCGCGCGCATACCCCGGATTATGACGGGGACATGAACAACGTGCTCCACGTACTTGTCTTTAAAAAAGCTGCGCCCGAGTGCTGTGAGCGTCATTTCGCCTGAGGGTTGGAGCGTTCTAACCTTCCTCTCTCGCCCGTTAGCACCTCGAATGTAATCTGAACCGTTTCGATGTATCAGCGCCTGATTTCGGTCCATGCCACTGCCGTCTGGTCGCGCCAGACCCGTGGATTCGTAGTAATGCCTCCCCG
>CALGTP010000891.1 GCA_937902105.1 uncultured Actinomycetes bacterium | reverse complement strand
AGGTATTCCAGCCGCACCTTCCGGTACGGCTACCTTGTTACGACTTAGCCCCAGTCATCGATTTTACCCTAGGCAGCTCCTTACGGTTACCGACTTTAGGTACACCCGACTCCCATGGCTTGACGGGCGGTGTGTGCAAGGTCCGGGAACGTATTCACCGTATCATTGCTGATATACGATTACTAGCGAATCCAGCTTCATGCAGGCGAGTTGCAGCCTGCAATCTGAACTGAGAGGAGGTTTTTGGGATTGGCTTCATATCGCTATGTTGCAGCCCTTTGTCCTCCCCATTGTAGTACGTGTGTAGCCCTGGGCATAAAGGCCATGATGACTTGACATCATCCCCTCCTTCCTCACACCTTACGGCGGCAGTTTCTTTAGAGTTCCCAGCATTACCTGTTGGCAACTAAAGATAGGGGTTGCGCTCGTTGCGGGACTTAACCCAACACCTCACGGCACGAGCTGACGACAGCCATGCAGCACCTTACTGGCAGTGTATTGCTACAAAGTGAGCTTTCACCCACGGTCTCCCAGCATTCTAGCCCAGGTAAGGTTCCTCGCGTATCATCGAATTAAACCACATACTCCTCCGCTTGTGCGGACCCCCGCCAATTCCTTTGAGTTTCATTCTTGCGAACGTACTTCCCAGGTGGGATACTTAATGCTTTCGCTCAGACACACACAGTGTATCGCGTATGTCGAGTATCCATCGTTTAGGGCGTGGACTACCAGGGTATCTAATCCTGTTTGATCCCCACGCTTTCGTGCCTCAGCGTCAATATATGCGTAGTAAGCTGCCTTCGCAATGGGTGTTCTATGTCATATCTAAGCATTTCACCGCTACATGACATATTCCGCTTACCTCCACAATATTCAAGACAGATAGTATCAATGGCAGTTCTGGAGTTGAGCTCCAGGATTTCACCACTGACTTACCTGCCCGCCTACGCACCCTTTAAACCCAGTGAATCCGGATAACGCTTGCACCCTCCGTATTACCGCGGCTGCTGGCACGGAGTTAGCCGGTGCTTATTCATCTGGTACCGTCAAGTGATCTAGAAAGACCTTTTTTCGTCCCAGATAAAAGAAGTTTACAATCCAGAGGACCTTAATCCTTCACGCGGCATAGCTGGTTCAGACTTGCGTCCATTGACCAATATTCCTTACTGCTGCCTCCCGTAGGAGTCGGGCCCGTGTCTCAGTGCCCGTGTGGCTGATCATGCTCTCACATCAGCTAATGATCGTAGACTTGGTGAGCCGTTACCTCGCCAACTATCTAATCATACGCACACCCATCATCTAGCGCCGAAGCTATAATAACAATGTGATGCCACATCGTTATGTTACGGGGTATTAATCCAAATTTCTCTGGGCTATTCCCCACTAAAAGGAAGGTTGTGTACGTGTTCCGCACCCGTTTGCCGGTCGCCATCAAAGTATTGCTACTTCATGCTGCCCCTCGACTTGCATGTATTAAGCTTGCCGCTAGCGTTCATCCTGAGCCAGGATCAAACTCTCCATTGTAAATGTTGTTTGATCTGACTATCAATCTCAATAAATCGAAATTAACGTCTGATATAATTCTTGTTGATGCTTAAACCTTTACCTGTATTTTATCAAGAATACAGTTACTATTGTTTCCAAACTTTCAAAGATCTTTTGTGCTTTTTTTGCGCCCTATTATTCGTAGGGGGTGCAAAGGTAGGCACA
>CALGTP010000890.1 GCA_937902105.1 uncultured Actinomycetes bacterium | reverse complement strand
TGCCAGTGCATGTGCACACCCTAGACCGACAAGTGTATGCTCGCAGCTGGACCAGTGCATTATGTGGGACTTTACCAAACCTCATGCTCCTTCAACGCTGCCGCGAGCGAGGTCTGAGAGGCAAAGTTTTGCTGCAACGTCATGGGGATTCCTGTGCAACTGAGGAGGTTAAGTTTGAGCCCATTAGTCTGGCACGTGAGCAATGGAAGCAGGTCCTCTGGCTTCACTCCTTCGCTGCCACTCAGGTCGATGATCAAAGACTGCAGCTGAGCGCTGGCCAAAGCTTTGGAAAACTGCATGAGTCCAGAGACTTCCGAATGGCATGCGCGGTACCGACATGGAACACTGATCTGCAGGGACTTGAGCTTGCTGAACGTAAGGCTGGAGGCCAAAATATCCAAAGGCACCTTAGTGGCCGCCTTACAGTTCAATCCCGGATCCCACTGGAAGAGTACCAGGTTCTCAAGGTTTTTGCTGGCAGACAGCCCTTTGAAGATGGGCGCTAACTCAGGGTTCTGAGCAGTCTTCGTGATAGTCAGGCTCAAACTCTCTAGATTCGGGTTGTTCGTCAACATGTTGGCGACTTCTTTGGGATTAAACGGGACATAGAATTGAAGAACCAACTTCCGAAGCTTGGGTTGTGAAGAGTTCAAGCCATTCAGCGACTTGTTAGAGGGGTCGAGCATACCAAAATCAAGGTTCTGGAGGTTCTTGAGGTCGGCGACGTTTATCCCATCCCATGCGCCGACCACATGACAGATCAAGCGCTTCAGGCCAGTGAGTTTGCAGATCTCTGCCCCCATGCCTTTGATGTTGACATGAGGCCAGATATCTAGGTCGATGGGCAACTCGATAGCCAGGTCCTCGAGTTGCAGCAACTTTCCAAGGCTGGTACTGATGAGATTGAACTCTGGAGCGTCCGTGCGAACGACCACAAGTGCCAGCTTCTTGAGCTTGCTTTCCTTGTGCGCAGCCAAGCCGTCTGCTATGCCCTTGAAGGTCTCATCATAGTAGACACTCTCAAACACTTCTAGGCTGAAGTCTTCCAGTTTTCCTGCTGCAAGTCTTCCAAGCCAAGCTCCCAATTGTCGCAGGCCTTGAAGGCCACACCATTTGAATTTCAAATGGAGCTTGGTAAGCGTGGTAAGCAACATTCCGAAGAGCGGCTTCAAGTTTTCCACTTTGATTTTCTCTTTGGTGTCAGGGCCCACATTCAGTTCCAAGCTTTTCAGCTTCAGCTTTGCCATAGCAGCTGCAGCCGTCTCTAAATCTTCCCCGGTGATGGTGGTTTTCTCAATATTCAGAGAGAGCACCTCCAGCTTACTCATGCAAGTCAAAACTTGCGAGACGCCCTTCAAGCTCGTGAGCTGCTTGCTTCCTGCGAACTCCAGCTGAAGTCTGGTCCGGGTAGTGTCCTCCTTCATAATGTTCATCAGCTGGAGCTCCTCCACAAGACCACGGTCAACGGCCTGGCGCAATACAGCAGCTCCAAAGAAGCCTCGCAGAAAGCTGTTGATCTGTTCATACTTATCATGTCTCGTGAGAGGCTCATCATCCAGACCTCGCTTGGCGATGGAGTTCAGAATGTGCTTCCGGTCAGTTTCCATGGAGGCCTTCGACGAAGCAATGTCGACCTTGAGCCCAGCTTTGATGACTTCCAATGGGAAGAGGCTCTCTCTGCGAGCCTTCCAAAAGCCTGCGGGATATGTTGCTGCATCTGCAAGTTTCTCATCCGCGTCGCATTGGCCGTCCACCAAGAAATAGGCCCTGGGTCCGTTGACAGCTCCAATATCGAAGATAAAATGCTCCTCGGACGCCTGTTGAAACTCAGACACAATCGACTCTTCAAAGCAACACCATGCCCTGACGAACGGGGTTGCAGGACCTGTAGTTTGCCCATTGATACATGCCTTGTCATCAAGGATCAAGAGCACACCCTTGGCGAGCTCGATGGCTCGATAGAAGCTGGTCTGGCGAGGGTCGTCCGACAAGTCCGCCTTCAAATCGTGCTGCCTATTGGCGTAGGCGCAGACCCAATAGGTCGAGAGCAAACTCAAGTTCCGAAGCTTCATTTGCGTGCGTATGCAGAGGAGGAAGTCCAACAGCAGCTCACCCCACCAATGCGACACAAACCAGTCCGGCACCTGGTCCTTTTTGCTCAGAAGCTCCACGAATGCGCAATTCTTCTCCTTGGTGGCAGGTTTCAGCACCCACTTATTCATATGGTAAAGGTTCAGGATCGAAAGCGTCAACTCCATGCCAAAGGTGAGAGAGTTCTCCGCTGTGTCCCTCCAGCCGTGGCTTCTGCTGCTCACAAAGTCGACAAGCCTGCGAAGCTGTAAGTAGGTGATGCCTCGGCGTTCCGTCCTCTCGATGTAGCCCTGCCATGGGAAGGCATTCTGGAGCTCCTCCACGTGAGCGGGAGATATCTCGCTCACCGCCTTACCAGAAGCACTGGGCACCGTTCTCATGTCCTTATCCAAGTGGACCGTGATGTTCAGGTTCTTGATGTGCAACTTTGACCCCGATCCGCCCACATTTGCGAAGGCCACGAGACGGTCTGACGGTTTCATCACAGAGACAAACAGCGACTCTGCATCAAGAAACATCTTCATATGGATCCAGCCGTTTTCGTTCGGATTTTCAAACATACGTATGTTGTGTACCTGTAAATCCCCATGGAATGCAGCAAGCGTCGCGCCGCCCCCCCTGTGGCCCCAGCCATGGTCCTGCCAAGAGCAACTGATGCCAATGGCAACGACCCTGCCCTCGATGGGTTTCGATTCGAAAAATTTCTGAGACCAAGTCCATCCATTAGCCGACCACGACCTGTCACAGTTCTCCAAAATCTTAACCGGCTCCAGCTTTTGCTTGACAAATAGGTTCCAGAACTTGTCATCGATCTCTGGAGATTCGGCATGTTTCAGTCGTTCCTCTTGGTCGTCCATGTTGAACTTCTTTGCCATCTCGAACTCCTCTGCTGCGTGCTGGGTCCGCGTCTCCTCACCCTGTGGGCATGGGATTATGCCCGGGAAGGTTTCAGCGCCTGCTATCTGGAGGACCGCTGCAACTGGCTCGAAAATTGCATCTATCTGGAGGACCGCTGCAACTGCCTCGAAGACCGCTGCAACTGGCTCGAAAATTGCATCTATCTGGAGGACCGCTGCAACTGGCTCGAAAATTGCATTAGCCACGGTGCTGGCTCCGCCACCCATGGCAGCTCTCAGAACACGCTAGCACAGCAAAGGTTGCGCTAGAATGTGAGAATACCAGCCACAAAGGCTGAAATCTGGTTCTACAAAGTCCCACTGGTTTCTGAACAGTCGGGTTTTCTTGAGCAGTATGTGTATATATCATAAATATATGTGTTGTTGTT
>CALGTP010000889.1 GCA_937902105.1 uncultured Actinomycetes bacterium | reverse complement strand
ACGAACATTATACGCACAGTATGTGAACATCATACGCACATTATACGCACATTATACGCACATCACGTTATACGTACATTATATGAACATTATACGCACATCATACGCACATTATACGCACATCACAGCATACGCACATTATACGCACAGTACGTGTGTAGCTCCTAAGGTCATGTTGATTTTCGGGCTTCGCTGTCTTGTGATGGCGACGTCAGATATTTCCTAATGTTATATTCCTAAGGTTATATTCCTAAGATTATATTCCTAAGGTCATGTTGGTTTGTGACAATGGTGGGTGTGTGTTAGGATTTGTTTTGCATGTCATTGTTGAGTTATACACAGGTTGTTGGAAGAGGTGAATTGACCTATTTGGTTTAGTTGGCTTCGCCTTCCCTCGCCGCAGCCACCCATACACGCAAGCCGGCCGAATCGGCCGAATCGGCCTGACTGCGCTCCAAACTGGATGAAAGCAACATTCAGGCAATACACAGCCATCATTGGACTGATAAGCACTAATGAACAGGACTCAGGTTCAGGACTCCGAGGACTCAGAGGTTTCTGGAGCACTCGGTGGCACGGAGGTGTCGAGCTCGGAAGCCTTCCGCTTTAGGTTCACCTCGCCTTCTGTAGATGATGTCGCAGTCGTGGAAGTTCCGACCGGGGCCGCATCGAGCCATTCGGCTAGGCCCCCAGGGGTAGTTGGAGACGGCTCCGGCTTAGGACCCGCAGCCTCAACTCCAGGGGTAGTTGGAGATCGCTCCGGCTCCTCTTCTGCATCCTCAGGATCCTCAGTCAACTCTAGCTCTGGAGGCTGCGGCACAGTCATGTCATTCACCCAAGCTGCTGGCACCACATCGTCCATAGATGCAACGAATGAGAAGCCTGAGCGGTGCTTGAAAAGGAAGTAAGCATCGGCACCACCACTGCATTTCCGTGAGAGCCTCCTGGGTTCTTTGGCAGGGTCCGTAGCATTGAGCAAGTAGTGAGAGTCCCCGATTTTGCCCAGCTTCCACTGCAGGGCAGGGAACAAGTCAGTCGTACGAAAATGAAAAATGAACAAATAATACATAACGCGGAAAATTGAAATCTATCATACTTTGACCCTAAATCACCTAAACGAAAAAAGCTGGCCTGCTCATCACTGCTGAGGGCCTTTGGGACTTCGGTCGCAGGCTCATTAATCGTAAAAGCACCCGTCAGGGCTGGGGCTGCTGGGGCTGGGTTGTTTGGCAATGGTGGATGGGATTTGCCTTGGACGGATGAGCTTGAGGGCAAAGACGGTGGAGCTGGGACGGCCCCCGCGCGCACTGGCAAAGGTGGCGGGCCTGGGGCTGCTGGTTTTGCCTTGGCAGCTGGGCTTGCTGGTTTTGGCGGGACTGGGGCTGCTGGTTTTGGCGGGGGTGCTGGCTGAGCTGCTTTTGGGGCTGCTGGCGGTGGTGGACGAGCAGCTGGCTGAGGCTCCTGATATGGTTCGCTAATCTAGATTTCTAATTTTAATTCTTAAGGTCGCTTGCAGAGTGGATGGAAAATTAAACACAAACAAATATAACTTGTGGTAACACTTGGCTCCTCGAATCGCTTGAACAACTCCTTGCACCACTGAGTCTTTGTCTCATCCACGCCATCCGACACAAATGTCTCATCGCCGTCCATGTAGATGTCGAAGTTGTCGGTCACAGGCTCTGCGTCATTTAGCCAAACCGTGTGCTTGCCGTTGCTCACGTACTGTCGGCCACCGTCACCAGGATGAATCGAGTACTTCACGGCCAAAGTGTCCTCCACCATGCCAAATGCTTCCTGGGCTTGAGAACTGGTAATTGGCTAAATGGCTAAAGAAATCCACGATATTAAATAAATCAATAAGAATCATTTGGCGAAGACAGGAATACACAAATTAGAAAAAACTGAAAGTTTGAAATGGCTACTAAGAGTAATGTCATAAGCGAGCTATGTCAATACGAATTTTGAAAATGAGAAGGGTAAGCACATTGAAGCATCAACAGATTCGTCCACACACTGCTGGATGCTGCTGCCACGCAAAGCGAACCCTTGAGAGGCATGCTCGCAGACCACGGTGGAAGAGTTCTTCTCCTTCGAGTTGTCGTAGACTTTCTGGCCAGGGAGGACCTTCAGCGCCTTGAACCAGATAGCATCGTGAGCCATCCGGTTTTGGCTCCACTCTCGCATCTTTGACTTGTTGAAGTTCAAAGGGTCCAACTGCTCAAACATGGTCTCGTTGTAGTCAAATGGAGTGGTTCCAAAAGTGCGCTGTGACGGAGAGAATTGGTCAGAAGTGCACTTGCGAGGTTTACCTTGGGAGCTGAAGGCAAGCCCATAACACTAACACAGCAGTTGCTGACACTGGCAAGCCTAGCAAACCAAACTAAAACATCAAGGCACTCAATAGAAACCTAAGTCGCGAGACGACGATGCGTTTGAGGAACGACCGCCACCTCCCCTTGTAGAAGCAGGCTCATGGATCACGCTGGGCACGGGGAAGTTAATAGTTCGCCCATCGAGCTGCCTGCCTGCCATTGCGCGGTGAGTTGATAGGTGAATCCTGAAACACTCAGTCAAACCTGCTACCTTGGGATCTTTATGATCACTGGCGGAATGGACATTGTTATTGTTTCTTTGATATTTGACTAGCCAGCTGACCGGGTTGAATAGGGATACTCGTGTTTGTATTTGTCGAACATGTTCGACGCTTGGTCGATTTCTCGAACATTGGCAGTTGTTTGAATTCCCGGGGTTTGGGGCCATGGATCAGGATTGCAATTTTCTTATGAATTCACATTGTTTGGGGCCACGGATGGCCAGCTTCCCTATGAATCTATAGGGTTTGGTGCCATGGATAGCCTTACATGGCTTAGTGACACGAATAACAATTTGCCCCCCAAATCTACAGAGTTATGCCTATTCCTGCAAAAACCGCTGAATTAAATTGGTGGTTCCGACCAGGGCTCCCCTAGGGCCTCCCCTATTCAATGGACGTGGGCTAGTAATCTTTTCCTGATGGATACCCGGGAATAATTGACACACAATGATGATCATCAGAGTCTTAGACTCAATTATGTTCAACATACTACATCAAGCTGATCACAAGAACATACACCACATCTCTAAGTGACTAGCATTGTTATGATATGTGCATACACTGTAATAACAAATGCAAACATACTGACGCTGGCCGCGGAGGTGTGACTTTTTCTACACTGCCATCTTGACTCACGGTCCTGGCCTGGCAGCCCCTGGCAGTCCCTAGCACTTCTAAAAACAGTCATAGGTGCACGACCCTGACTATGATATCTAGAGCTATCTGGAAGTCTTATGAGCAAAGCAGTAAGAATATTATATCTGGAACTATATTTCCAC
>CALGTP010000888.1 GCA_937902105.1 uncultured Actinomycetes bacterium | reverse complement strand
AAGTGCTCCCGTGACATCGGTTACTACCTCCGCATGGTCACCTACTGCCTCGTGGCTGGTGGGACCGGCCCCATGGATGAGTACCTGATTGCCGGAATTGATGAGATCAATCGCGCTTTTGAGCTCTCCCCCTCTTGGTACGTGGAAGCTCTTAACTATATCAAGGCAAACCATGGCCTTGCCGGCGAAGCAGCGACAGAAGCAAACAATTATCTCGACTACGCAATCAACGCGCTTGTTTGATTAAGCTTCTTGCCAAATTGCAACAAAAGCCTCCCCATTAGCGGGGGGGCTATTTTTATTGATTAAAAACACAAACGAACAGCCTTGGCCTTAGCCCAAATCCGCATCAGGATGATACCCACAAAAATTTAAGCACTCCCGAGCACACGGCAAGATAGATATAGCGCCCGGGGCAACTAACACCATGCAAAAGAAAACCCATCATGCTGCCCAAAGAAAATTTAAGCATAAAAGATTTAATTAAACAAGCCGGCGAGGAGAAGGAGCTTCAGTACGGAACAGGCGAGGCCCGCTTGCGCATAGACCTCAGAATTGACGACATTGACCTTTGGAAATCCCATAGCGCCAAGCATCCTGGCTATAGCAATCTTCTGCTTGCATGCGAAAATAATGGCGGTGAACTGTCGGAAACCAATCTGACCTGGGTAGTTGGAGCGGCAATACGTTCTGCCCAGGTTGAAGGAACGGCCCAAGCAAAATATCTGCTCAAAAGCCTCGGTGTGTCAGAACAACTTGTTAATCTCGCATCGGAACATTGTCCAGGCCTAGGTGGAGCAGCCATCTGGGCGTTCCATTTGGAGAGGCATGGCTGGCTTACTGCTACTCCTGTGGGATCGTGAACCTGACGATAGAAGCTCAGCGACAACTAAGAATAAGCGAACTTGCCAAGGCAGCACAAGTATGCGGCATAACAAAGCGCAACAGCCTCCCCAATGAAGTGAGAGGGTTGATAGCAAATGCGGATACCTCAAAACAGCCTCTAAACGTCGATGAATTGAAAAAGGTATGCATCTGTTGCAATACCTCAGAGCATGCTGTTAGCCTACTGATTGCTGAGACAATCAATGTAACTGATGCGGCAAGGCGAAAATTGCTGGACCAACAACCTAATCTGATACTGCCAGGTGGGGAGCTATACCCGGAGAAAAGAGCAGAAGCCTGCTGGCGAGATTGCCAACAATTTCTACGAGTAGTCATCTACGGAGTGGCATGCGATTGCGCAGAGATAACAGACACCGCCGGAATGGCTGCATTGCGGTTATTATACAAAGAAATGAAAGTACCAGTTCCAGCGATGATGTACGCTTTAGCCCAAATGCGTAAACTGACTACACTTATCCTAGAAGCTTCTGGCCATCTTCGCGAGATAGACTGCCTAAACAGAGCCTTCGATAACCTAGTTAACGCCCTGCAACCAAGCGATTCACTAATGCCAAAAAGCTGAGCAAACCCAACGCCCCATAGCCGAAGCAAGCTAAAAAAAACAGAGTTGCACTAAAATACCAATGGATAACATCCTGTCTGAATAATGAATCATAAGCACCAAGCCTACTTGTTACCCGAAGACCCCAGCCAATGGAGGGCTCCTGAAGATTGCAAACCTGTTTCATCACAGCATCTACCCATAGACGCGCGAGGGGCCAATTGGGTCAACCGTATTCTCCAGCCACTTGATCTACGGGATGCAAACCTATGTCGTACGGACATAAGAGGCACAGACCTAACTGCCTGCCAACTAGAAGGATGCAATTTAACACTTGCCCGTTATGATAAAAAGACTCGCGTACCCGTTGGTTTTAATCTGGAAAAGTCAGGAGCAGTGGGTCCAGGAGCAGCCCTTAATGGGGCTTTTTTAAATGGTGCAGATCTCCGGGGTATGGACCTTCGAAACACCAACTTTATGGGTGCCTACCTAAGCGGGTGTGACCTAAGTGGTGCAGTATTGGACGGGGCACGTTTTGTAGGTGCCGACTTAAGGTTTGCGAAGATGCAAGGCTGTCGCTGCGTGGGCACACGCTTTACCGGCAGTCAGTTGCAGCAGGCAGACTTTAGGGCTGCTGATTTAACAGAGGCAATCCTGGAAGGGTCGGAAAGTATTCAGGGCGCTGACTTCAGTCAGGCTACGGGTATGGACAAGTTACAGCTAGCAAATCTACTAACTCGCTCGCACATCGAACTGGATTGCTGGAACCCACTCACTAGGCAAGCGACCCGGGCGACACTGGAATCGCTGCTGGAATCGACAATGCAGCCCGGTTAGCGCGCTGGCACTGGCAGAAAAAGCGTAGTCATTGAAACAAAAGATTGAGCTTTGTCAAGCTGCCGGGAAATGGAAATAAAAGACAGGGATAATTGGGGAGTATTGCAGTTTCAGTCATGCCCTTTGGCCCCGCCTCCATCCTGGGTGTGGAAAGCTTCTCGCAAGAATGCGAGGCACCACGAGAGCTAGTTCCGGGTGACGACGACCAATCAAAAGAGGAAATAGTCCGAGCAGTTTATAGACAGGTGCTTGGGAATGCCTACGTAATGGAAAGCGAAAGACAAGTAGTTGCAGAATCGCAATTCAAGCTTGGCGAGATCAGCGTTAGAGAACTGGTACGACGCATCGCCAAAAGCGATCTATACAGCACCCGCTTTTTTGACTCATGCACGCGCTACCGCTATATCGAACTAGCATTTCGCCACCTACTCGGCCGTGCCCCAGCAGACTTTGAGGAAATGCGTGGCCATGCCGAACGACTAGATACAAGTGGTTACGAAGCAGACATCGACAGCTTCTTAGATTCTGACGAGTATCAGAACACCTTTGGTGAGTGGACAGTTCCATATCAGCGTGGTTGGAAAACGGAATCCTGTACAACGCTCCAAGAGTTCACCTGGTCATTCCAGTTGCTGCGTGGAAACAGCAGCAGCAGCCTAAAAGGCAACCTAGCTGGAATCAGGAGCCGTCTTGGCGGTGCTGCTTATCAGAACCGCCCTCTTCCAGTGGTAGCTCCCTCATCACAAGATTCCCAAGGCTGGAGCTTCCGCCCAGCCGCCAACCTGACAGATCCCGTTACACGGATAGGTGTACTCGCAGGCGAAACAGGCAAAGTCTATCGAGTTGAAGTGACAGGCTATAGAGCCAACAATGTGCGCCCCACATCACGCTATAGAAAATCTAACAGAGTATACTTCGTTCCCTTCAACAAGCTATCAGAGCAGTATCAACTTATTCACCGCGAGGGTGGCAAGATCGCAAGCATCACACCCCTGAGTTGATCCATTGCTCCAACCAGCCCTACTCAACAAGTAAGTTACCAAGCCAGCGAGGATCGAAGAAATTAGATGCCTAAAAACATCTAGCAACATTTAATCCACTCAACAAAGCAAGTCCACTAATCCCGTCTTCCCATGACAGCAAATCAAAGCAAGTCGCTTGACTTCGGAGCCACTCAGCTTCTTGAAGCCCCAGCGAGATTTTCTCGCCAAAGGACTGATGACACAGAGACTGCAACAAGTGAAGATCTATTTCGCAACCAGCAACTACTAAATACGCCGTCAGCATTCACCGCGAACGACAATGCTGCTTTTACCATCGCAGTAAGAGCTGCATACCGGCAGGTATTCGGCAATGTTCAGCCGATGGAA
>CALGTP010000887.1 GCA_937902105.1 uncultured Actinomycetes bacterium | reverse complement strand
CCGACATCATGCCAGGCTCCCATGCCTTCAGCGGGCGAGCCCGTGGCCTAACGATTAATTTCGGCACCGCCTCGGCACCTGGCATCGGGTCAGCTCTGCTGCAACAAGGGACAACCGACTCGTGTGCGAATTCTTATTTCGTCCCTGAGTCCGGCTCAACATTGATCACTGATGCGGACGTATTTTTCGATGCATGCGAATGCCTGCCCTCCTCTCCTGTTCATGCACCTGCTGATATGGACCTGTTTTTTGACACCTCCGAGTTCTTTGATGATGATGCCGTCATCGTGGAGTGTGCAGGGGTATCACCAGATCCACATCCGGGAGCACGCGCTCAAGCGCGCTCATTTATCGCCAAGTCCTCTCCGCGGCTATCCTTTGCGACACGCGCAGCTCGGGGTGCAAAAGTCGCTCTTGCGACCTTGAAATGTATTGCTACTTATGAGCTCACTGGGGTTCTCCAGCCTTTCATCGTCCATTTCAAGCGATCATATGTGCCTAAACGGCAACTTCAAGCATTAATTATGCTATTTTTCTTCGTCGGGATGATATGCGTCACTGTGGGGGTAACGTCTGTTTCTCATCGTGCACATCTTGAGGCAACTTCTGTTATGTCCATTCTTGTCAAGCCTGTGCTCGTTTCCGTTGCGATGTCGAACATTGTCAACCTCTCTGGGTACCAATTTTTTATGACTGTTCTCCAACGTGCGTTGTTCCCAATTTCACCCCTTCGATATTCTCATCAGAATCCCCGCACTGCCACCAAGGACCCATACTATTCTCGTAAGTCTGACGCACTTTTTCAAAATATCTCCATGATGGGCCTTAAGTATGGTGCGAATCAGGAGCGCGAAGCCGCCCTTGTGTGCCTGCATCTTAATTTCGAGACCAAACACTCAAAAGTCGGAATGCTTGACAGTGGCTGCAATAATGCCATGCAGGTTTTAACGGATGATGTTCGTGCGTGTGTTGTTGATTTTGACACCAACGGCAGAATCACTGGCGACCAAGTGCATGGTGAATTCACCACCGACGCTAGTGGCACTCTAGGCATCACTCTGAATGCTATCTCAGATACAGGTTCTGTTTTCGATTTTGACTTCATCGTCGAAAAAATGCAATTGGTTCGTAATTTATCGTACAACCTATTTCCTTCATCTTTTTTCACTCGCAGAGGATGTGATGTGTTTTTTCATGGGCGAAAGAGCCTTACTGACCCGACTCCCGCGGGCACGGGCGAGATCAGACTTCATGAAATCAAAAGTGATTCCCGTCAATTCGTGGGAAAAGTTGACCTAAAATCTTGGAATGACCTGTGGTTTTTCAATTACCGCATTTTCAATCCCGCCCAGGATGTGGCTATGATAGCAACGGCTTGCGCTTACTCCAAACTTTCCAATACAATCAAGGCACATGTGACCTACGGGCATGCATCTGGCCGCCGAGTACACGGAGCATTCAAACATGACAACCGTGGTGATGATATCTTTTCTGATCTTCCATGCTCATGCCCTATCTGTGCTGTCACCAAATCGGAAACCCCCGGACATCGCAAATTTGAACGGCATTTTCAACATGCTGACATCGATGTGACCAAGGTCCAAGGTGATTATCTTATTGCCCATGATCCCCGAATGCAAGAAGCCATTCACACCCTTCGTGACATGGATTTTTGCTCTTTACCGCCTGCACACACTGTGCCTGCTAATTTTCCTGTGCCTCGAAAAGGAATCGTTGCTGCCATGCGCCGTAGCACTGCTCCTCGCCAATATTGGCATGCTGACACAATTCCGCTAGCCTCCAATTGGCAGAAAGCAAAGCACGCTCTAATCCTTGTCGATGATTTTACCCGCCAATGCTTTGTAAAATTGCTTAAGGACAAGACGCAAATTCATGTCGCTGAAGCTCTTAATGATCATTTTACCCAACAGCGACCTTTTTCCACTGGGGTTAAAGGTGTAAATTTCTACGTCCGTAATACTGTGCTCCGCTCTGATCGTGGGTCTGAATTTATTAACGTATCCGTTCTGGACGTGTGCTCTCGCCATGGTTGTATCCCGGAATATTCTTGCCCTGGTCAGTTGGGCAAATACCAGAATGGTGTCGTTGAACGCAAAATCAAGGAGATTGGTCGGATGGCACGTGCCATGATGTATACCGCTGAGGTACCGGATCTTGCCAGTGCTTACTGCCTTCTACAAGCAGTTGATATTCTTAACATGCTTCCTTCCACCGCTAATCCTGCCGATCCCGCCTCTAATGTTACGGGTTTCTCTCCGTACCTACTCTATTACAACTCAGCTCCCCCATTGGAGCAAATTTATGCGTTTGGATCCTTCTGCACTGTACATCTTGATGCTGATCACCTTGATCCCTTGCGCCCAAATGTTCGTGCGGCCTCCTGTATTTACTTGTGCCGTGCTCACCATTGTCACAGTCAGGGTCATATCGTTTGGGAGTACCGTGATCACGGCAAGGGCCGTAAACTAATTGTTCCTGAAATCTCGAGTCATATCTGGAATTACTTTCCTATGCGGACGGGTCCTGAGAAGCATCTCTCTAATTCATTGACATTTGTTGCCCCTGATCTTGCATCTCACTCTGCGGACTTGCGCCCACCCTCTGATGTGTGCCCGAAATTGTACATCGACAACACTACTGATCCAATGTGTCCTCATTTTCCAGACTCTCAAGTCATTATTGCAGCACCTTCCGATGCATCTTTGTCTTTTCCACCTCTTCCCCAGCAGCCATCGAAATACAAAACCCGTCAATTTGACCGTATGAGCAAGAATATAGGTGCTAAAGTTCGGAGAACTTTCTTTATTAACGGTACGTCTGGACCTGTGGATTTTTACGAAGGTATCGTTCGCTCTATTACACCTTCAAACAAATATGATATAATGTATGATGACAACGACAGCGAGGAAATGTCTGAACGCGAATTTGCATACTATAGTATGCCACCCAAAGCACAAGCACATGCTCATATTGCACGCCTTGGGGGGGATTATTGTGCCAAAGAATGCACGTCGTGCAATTGCGCTGAAGGCCACTGTTATCATCCTTGGTCAAATGACACTCCCCATTTCAATCCGTCAGACACCATGACGAATATCAGTAAATCTGGCATTAGGAAATTGGATACTTCAGAAGGTAAATACATATTTCCTTCAAAATTACCGCCGTTCATTCCGGAATATTATGCCGCATGTCATTTCCCTGAAACAATGCCCAATGTGGTTGAAACTGACAACCCAATTCAAGGAATGTTGAGTCACGCAGCGATGATGAGCTCAAGAAAAAAGGCTCAGAAATTGAGTGCATATGAAGCAGACCCGATTACAGTGGAAGACTGCATCCGTTCTAAGAACTGGGAAACCCCGATTAATGGGAACTCCTGGAAAGATGCCATTCTCAATGAAATTGGAAATCTGATGAAATTCAAAGTCTTCGAAGTAATTGGGTGGCAGGACGTCCCAACGGGTGAACGTGTGTGGCAAATCGTGGTAAATTTCTTGACAAAACGCACCAAAGATAGCACGCCTGAGCGGGAATGTATCGATAAACGCAAATGCCGTGTTTGTTTTGGGGGGCATCATGTGACTGCTGGGGTTCATTTCGAGAGAACCGAGACATATGCCCCCGTTCCGAG
>CALGTP010000886.1 GCA_937902105.1 uncultured Actinomycetes bacterium | reverse complement strand
CCCTCCCTCGAGATCAACACCGGTAAACGTGCCACCTCAGCTCCGTGGTCCGCCATCGCGCTTCTCGTTGGCGCGATGGGCCCCGTGCGCTCCAATCCGCAGCGGCTGGCTGCGGACTCCCAGGTCCTGATCGTGGCCACCGACATCCGAGGGGACCGCACGGCCCCGGACGCCGTGCTTGCGGCCTCGCTTGGCAAGGTGCTCGCCGGCTCCTTGTTGCCGCCCGTCTTCCGATCGCACTCCGCTGACCAGGCCTCTGTGCTCTTGGAGCTGCAAGCCGGTCTCCGCTATCGGCTCGGGGAGGATGACAAGCTGGCCGTTGAGGAGGACCGCATCTATCAAATCGACCCATGGTGCCCAGCCTGCGCCCTCCCCCCTCTCTCCCGAATATTATATTATATTCCCCTTTTCTCCCCTCCGGGGTGTCCGGCTTCGCCGGAGCAGCCTCGCTGCACACCTCCTCCTTGGAGCCCCTGCGGGGGTGCAGCCTCGCTGCCGGGCATTGCGACCCCTTGCGCAATTCGAGATGGTCCCCCTATCCTTCTCGCCCCGTGGCAGGTACCCTACCATCAAGCACGCAATCCTCAACCGCGGGTCGGATGCGGGGCAAGTGGTGGGCGCCCTCCGTGCGTTGCAGAAGGCGTTGCTGCCCTCCGAGTTACATGCCTCCCGACTGGCAGACGTGCTCGAGAATCTGGAGTCGCAGCTCGCCAGCCGTGGTCCTACCATCAACCCGATTTTGGCTGGCGCTAACCCCACAGTCGGCGGCGTCTTGGCCGCTATCCTAAAAGAGAACTCCGTTATGGCCCAAGCCGGCCAGAGCGCTGCCAACAACATCGTGGGGGGGGGTGCTCCGAGCGGCGGGGCGGACGCGGACGGGCTGGCTCTCACGCGCCAGTCGTTCAAGGACGTCGAGGCTGCCTTGGCCCAGCTCGATCTGACGACGGAGACTGGGCAGCGGAGCGCAATCGGCGAGATCCTCGGCCGTGGTCGGTGCATTCTCGCCATGCGCATCTTGCTCCACCCAAACCCCAAGGGGTCGGATCCTGCAGCCACGCGCCACCCCTCGTGTGTAGCTATCAACAGCCTGCGCCTGCAGCTCCACAACTACTTCAACTACGTTCTTCGGCTGGATCACACCGGTGCGGTGCCCGTGCTTCCGGCGCATATGATGAAGTATGAGTTCGCCACCGCTACCTCCACCGCGGACCCGAACTCCTTTCTGTCCCGCCTTCTCCGCTTCGAGTTCGATGCCATGAACTTCTTCGAGGCCCCACACGGAGCAGGCGCCTGGGCTCGCCACGTCAACGCCAGCGCGGCCTCGGAGTCGGTCGCCCGCGTCAACTACTTTGTCCAGCTGAGCAACATCCGGCGGGTCAAGAACTTCGTCCTCGTTCTGCTCACCTCGCTTGGGCTTCCCCGGGCCGCCGCATACTCCTGGACTGAGTTCGTAGATCTTTACGTGGAGAAGCTGCAGCTGGCGGATACTCTCCCCTTGCTGTTGGATCAGTACCATCACCTCGCCGCATGCGCCAAGATCTTCGAGGCTGCCCTCGTCGCGATGCGTTACAGGCTGACGGCTTTGATTCGCGACCCCGACCCGTCCTCACGCTCCATGTCCGTTCCGATGTTCGCCGTCGACAGCTCGCCGATCCTTGCTCTCCAAGAGCTGGGTACAGAAATCACTCGCAAGCGGGCGGCCCGGGGAGATATGCATGGGGCGTTCAAGCCACACGAGGGTAAGGCGGCCTCGGCCAACTGGGAGACGCTGAAGCTGGATGACGCCTACTTCGTAGACCACCTCAAGAACCAAGCGAAGAAGGCCAAGGTCGGTGACTCCTCCTATAGTCTGCCCACGCTTCCTTTCGGGATGGATTCTCTGACCCTGACGGGCGGTTCAGGCTCGGGAGCGTCGCTTCCACCGGGCTCACTGTCCCAATCGTACCGATGGCTCAAAGGCCGGTTGATCATCAGCGGGAACTCTTGGGACGTCAGCGGCGCAGCGAAGCACTTGGGCGTTCCAGCCCACGGTCCGGGGGCCCCGTGCTGGCCGTTTCTTCTCTCCGCTTGCGAAGACAAGAACCGCATGGCTCGTTGCCCGCACTCGGACAAGGCGGATCACGCCGACCACCGCTCGGCCGCTCACGTGCTCGCAGCCACCCTCGATCGGGAGGCCCTGGCGAGCCAGTTTTCGACCAAGGCCACCCCGGAGCAAACCCATGGGCTCATCAAGACGCCCGAAGGCCGAGGCAAGGGCCGTGGAAAAGGCTCCGGTCGGGGCAAAGGCGAAGGCCGCGGCGGACGCGGTCGCGGGCGCCAGGGAGACGGTCGCGCGGAAGCCGAGGCATCCGAGCCACCTACCGAGTCTACCCAGCTCTCTTATGGGGAGATTTGCTCAGAGCTCGAGTCCCTAAAGCGGCGCCTCGCCGGCCTCGATTGCCCTGAGCCCAAGCTCTCGTCGCCGCCTCTCCGGTCCATACTGGCGCCCAAGCCCAAGACCCACTTCGCCGACTCGCAGCCCGGTCCCTCCGGGGCTCCCCTTCTCCTTGAATATCAAGGCGCGCCGCCAGGGGGGTTTCAGTCGGGAGGAGACGATCTGCCGGGGGCAGCCCAGCAGCGCCGCTCGTCTACCCAGCCGCATTTTCAACGGCCGCCCCAGATCGAACCGTCTGGCGGCGGCCATTCCCCTAGGTTCGAAGGATCCTTCATGAGGCACTTCCATCTGGGCGTCGGCGACGTCTCTGATGACCTCTCGCTCGACTCCACCTTAGCTCGCCTGCTTCGCGAGCTGCCCACCGCACGCCGCAACGTGCTCTACGCCACCTGCATGCGCGAACTCCCATCACCTCTGAAGACCCTCGCCAACGCGATGAGTGACAGTGGCCGGTTCGTGGTGGACTGCGGAGGCCAGGGGCAATGCGGACCCAACACAATCGGGTATCTTCTCGGGCTGGTTGGCGTCGCCGTGTTGGATGGCGTCCAAGTCCGCCAAGCGGTCATCGAGCACGTGCGCGGTCCTGCCAACCGCGCCCGGCGCACGCGTTTCCGCGACCCGGCGGGCCGATTCTATACGCTCGAAGGTCTCATCCTGCGCTGCATGCACGATGCCCCCGGCGGTGCCCCCGGGCCCCTCACCCACACGGTGGATGGGTGGTGTCACCATATCGCCCAGCCTGCCTCGTGGACCGACCTCGCCTTCTTGCAGGTGGCGGCAGACTGCTTCCAGGTGGCCCTCCTCATCCACACGGTCAACGATCTCAGCACGGTTGGCTCGCTCGGCGCCATCCTCCCTTGCCGTCACGGTGCCCCAGTCGCCCTTCTCGAGGTCGGTATGTGGATGGGGCGCCACTTAGTCGCTATCGTGACAGCCGATGGCACGTCGGGCGGCGCAGATGGGACCTCGGGCGATACCCTGAGACCCTCCGCGCCTGGGGGCAGCCTACGTGCAGTGGGACGCGACGAGCGGCCACCCGCTCACGCACAGCTTCTGCCCGCCGGAAGGGGCACCGCGAGCCCGACTTCCAGCCACTCAGCCCCTCTCACGATAGAGCAGGTGAGCGTTTTGCTTCGCTCAGCCGCGCCCCCGACCGTTCTGGTCGCGTGCGAGTTTTCAGGGGCTCTCATCTCCGCGCTCGCCGCGCAAGGCCACAGCGCTATCTCGTGCGACTTGCGCCCGGCCGAGCACGGCTTCCCGCACTATCAAGGCGACGTCCGCGACATTGTGCATCTCCAGCGCTGGGAACGTGCATACTTCTTCCCCAACTGTTTCCAACATCTGCGTGGAGACGAGCACTGCCTCCGCCACAAGATCCACGACTGCCGTGCCTTCTGGGCGGCGGCTATGGTCCTATGGTGCCTAGCGTGCCCTCACGCCGACGTCGTCGTCGTCGAGCAGCCTGACACCATCGTGTACGACTACGCCGACGTGTCTGCATTTGCCGCGCTGCACGAGTTTCGCACGAGCCAGTACGGTGACCCGGCTCAGCACGATAAATTCGTGCGTCTGGCTGTGCGTAATGCTATCCTCGCCCCGCCATCGTATCCAGTCTCTCGTCAGCCTCACCGGGCAACGCACCTCGACTACCTCAACCCAGATGCCCGTGACCGGGCTCGCAGCTCATGGGCCTGCCACACGCTCACGTGCCGCGCCCTAGCTGGACTGCAACAGCGTCCCCCGGTGGAGGCACCGACCTACATTGCCCTCCTGGCGGTCTTCGTTTCGCACTGGTTCCGCAGTGGGCACCCGGTCCCCTCAGACTACCTTAACGAAGACGCCCAGCCTACCAGCCCAGAATGGCGCGAGTACCAACTTGTGCGTGGACCAGGTGACGGGCGCCGTCCACCGCTGCTCGAACAAGCGCCCTACGAAGAAACCGGGGAAAACATCGAAAACTCGTTCGGTGCCCTCAAGACCAACCACCGGCGCTTCGCAGCCCCGACTCTTCCAGAAAACGGCGAACAAGGTACGCCTCGCACTCGGTCACACGACCTGCCAACCTCGTTGGCTCAAATCTCGCGCAATCTCGGCCCGCGCGTATCACCCGGTCGGTCGATCCAATCGACTCTCACATCGGTCATACCGACCGGCCAACCTCGTTGGCTCGCGCCCCGCGTCCCTTGGGCCGCCTTGCGCATCATCGGTCTAATGACCGGCCTTCTCGGCTCGCGCCTGGCGCTTCAACTCGGCTTGCGCCTGACGCATCAGCCCCCCTCTTGGCTGCGAGCCATTAAAACCCACCCTCCCTACCCAACAGGGACATCACAAGGCGGCAGTCAATCCGGGGCTCTCCATCTCCCTAGAGAGCAAACCGTCGACAGCCGGGGTTACACAGAGGGGATAGCGATCCTACTCTTTGTCTGTGCCATCGCGGAACCGCTAGTCCTGGCTCATGCCAACGGCTTCACGAGCGCTGGACTCGTCCTACCGGCAGCCTCCCCGAGATCTCGAGCCATGCGCCTGATCACCCACCTCAGCGGAAGCGTCGTCTCTGCCGCGCTTTATCTGCCCTTCATGATCGGGCAGTATGTACCGGGAGCGATGTTGTTCGCCACGCCGGTGGACTTCACTCCCCCAACCAATGTGGTAGTGCGCTCGCCCACCCAACGTGCGCAAGCCCTGGCGGCGGGAGCCGCATTCGTCTGGTGTACGATGGGCGCCCTCGCCGGCGTACCCCTCGGAGACCCGGCAACGCGAGCCATTCTTTCCTGTCGAATGTTCCAATCTCCGGGAGCTCCGACCCCGGGGGTGCCCCTCCTAGCAGCCGTCGAATTTGCCTTCGGCGTCGCGAAGCTTCGCAGCCTGCAGCAGAGGCCCGATCCTGATCACCCGCGCGCGGGAGCCGCCGCGCGCGCTCTTAGGGCCGCCACGCTCGCAGACGCTGCCCTCCGTCAGGCCCTCGACGCATCCGCTGATGACCCCCTCCTTGAGGGATGGGCAGACCGCATCACCCCGCTGGTTATTGGGGAAGTCCCCCCTCATCTTCTCGAGAACCTACCCGACTTCTCCGACGCGCGACTCGACGATGTCCTCCTCAGTCCAGTCCTCCGCCCACTTACCACCGCCTGGTATCCACTACCTCCGGAGCAGCCAGCCGGCCCCCCTGGCAAGTGCCCCTCGAACGCCTATGAGCTCCTCACCCCGGAGGGAGCCGCTCGCCTCTCCGCCTGGGTCGCTCACCAGCTCCGCGATCTTGCCCACATACGCTCCGAGCTCGCCCGGGGTGTTAAGCCGGTGGACGTGGTGCGCGACCGCCCAGGCGCCATCGCCATCGGACAATCAGAGTTCCAAGAGTGGGCGCGGGGCCGCGTTTGGGATTGCACCCTAGACCGCAGCCCGTGCTGTGTCGTCGCCACGGTCAGCGAGCCACCCCTGGAGATCATTAGCCGGGACGAGGTGAAGCGCCGCCTGGAGCACTACCCCGACCAGGCGCTGGTTTCCCATCT
>CALGTP010000885.1 GCA_937902105.1 uncultured Actinomycetes bacterium | reverse complement strand
CAAATGTATTAACAATTATGTTTTTTCTATCCAGGGCCCCCAACAAATACATTATTTTACTTGGGGAGATAGTGTATTTATTCAGTGTTGGTTGGTTCATTTAGTTCGCCCACGCCTGAAAGGTTGCCCCTGCAAGAGAAGAACCCACACATGCACACGCAGCAGTCGTGCCGGATTCCCAGGAGCAACCTGCTCAACAGCGACTTTGTCGGCTTGATCCGCAGCAGTTCAGTGCAATGAAACGTATGCGCGCTAAACTCGGACATTTGCTATCAGATGCAAGGTCGGCAGCTGCGACCCAGAAATGTGTATCAGATTTTGCCGCGACTGTGTGCAGGACTGTTTTTGGATCCTGGGGTTCTGCTAACAACGAAAGTGCCCACACAACATCTCAAAATGTAGCTCTTATTCAAACTGCTGATGGAGGCTTGTGCTCCCATAATTTCGACACCAAGATTGGCCAACAATTTGCACGTGTCAGGGCCATCGGCATTTTGTCGCATCTGAGGGCGCAGAAGGCTGCGTTTTTGAAATGGTTCAGGAAATCGCCAGTGAAACACATGGTTCATGTTCAGATTGCCGACGACACCAACGTCTGGATTCGTGGAAGTCATAAGCAACATGATTTTCATTAAGCGTGGTTTAGGCTCTTTTTCAAATTGTTGTGGTGTTGTGTATGTTTTCTCAAGTGCCGGACATTGCTCCTAGAATGAGCGTCTAAGGTCTGGCCAATTGGCTGCTGAAGAGAGCGAAGAAGATGAACACAATTGTCCTGAGGTAGGGCACTTCAGAGGGGGGTGGCTGACTGGTGGAACCTCTGCGAAGACCGATTTTAGTATGTTGGTTTTAATAGAAATTTATGTATAACTGGATCTTCCTTCGCAGAGGTTCCACCTGTCAGCTACCCCCCTCAGAAGTGCGCTTATGAGGATGACGTCGATGCGAAGGAGCAGATTGACCAATTGGCAAAGGACATATCGAAAAGTGAGGAAATAAGACACTTTGTGGAGCTTATCCCAGATTGTATGATTTTGTTTGTATTTTCGTGTCTTCCCGTTCCAAGTACCCCTTGTGATTTTATCCTGTGGCGTTGTTTAAGTTTAGGTGCTGGTTTATAAAAAACATTTACGGGATTGGTCTTGTTTGACTTGCGTCGCTGAAGCAGTGTTAAGGAAAAGGGAAGGCCAAGGTTGTGCACAATCTCCTTGGCATGTTACAGCATATTTCTGTTCACAGAGTTGGCGCAACTTTCAACAACCGGGACCGATTGCCAGAGATGATTCAACTCCATCAGCCGGCACAGGTGTTACCCAAGGGAAATGCGGCGACCATCCGCAATCGCCTGGCCAAGTGGACACCGCTATGTAGCAGTGGCCCTAGCCAACACTTCGGCGGACTTGAGCTGGAACTGTGTTTGAGAGATGTGCCGCTGAAGGCTCAAGTGTTACCTAGTTGCTTTAGCCTTACACATTTGTTTGCTGCCCTAGCACCCAGCAGTGTAAGTAAGCAACTAACGATTTGTTTTGCAGCGTAGCCTGTCGGAGCAAAGCCAAGGCGAACCCTGGATTCGCTTAGCGCGAACCAAACAATGGCAGCGGCAGAACAACATGACTGGGCAATCCGACGTGCAGCCGATGATCGCATGGCTGTGGGTCTGGTTCAGCTGAATATTTTCTGTCTTCATCATCAGGCTTGCTTGGGCAAGAAGCCAGCTCTCTTAGGTATCCCCGGACTGTGCTCTGGGCTGGTGCGAATGACTCACAGTTTTCGGAGCAGCCGATTCCGAGATGATTTTTATGAAACTCTAGATGTTTTCGCTGGTTCCATCCGGCAAGTCAAGGTGTTGAGCTTACCAGAAGGAGCGGATATATGGCTGCAGAGAAATAAGGTTTTACTCGCTATGTGCAGCGACGACCTGTCTCCTGAAGATGCCAAGTACATCTTCGACTTCTTCACCAGCGATTTCATGACGGATGCTGCGGTTCATTACTGTTTACCTGGTTGTTGCCTCAGCGAGCGCGCTTTCAGGGCAAAGAGGAGAAAGGCCCTGGTGCTTGCTGTCGGTGTGTTTCCTGACGTACCGTTGCTGTACCGCTGGAAGGCATTCGAGCCAGCCTGCTGTTTTGCTTTGAGGGGGATGCTTATCCATAGAATGTTTTTGCGACTGTACCGAACAATGATGAACAACAGGAAGAACAAGATACAAGCCGATGAATATGCCCTTTGGGACGAGGACGATGCTGACTTGCAGCCTTCTGAGAAGCAACAAGTTCGAATGGCAAAGACCATCATGATGCTACAGGGAGTCACTTACATAGTGGATCTGTGCAAGGCTCGGATGATCTCGGCGCCACTCGCAGAGTATATGGATGAACTCTCACTGCTGGAGACTTGCAGGGACAGACTTTTTCTACGTGCCATGAAGTTCAACGTGAAGTCTCAGGGACCTACAAAGCCCAAGGACATTGTGGTCATGACGCTTGCCTTCTTAACGGGTGAGAAAGGCCGCAAAGTTGTTGCAGGTTACGCTGCCATGTTGAAAGCGAAGCCTGATGACAAAATTTGGCTCCCATGGCTGGCAGGTCCTGGCCACCTATCATTTGGCAGGTGCTGCCTCATGCTTATCGCGTGCGTGTGTGACAGCTGGCGACGGCTTGTTTTTCGGTTCGATTGTTTCCCTTGGAAGATTCTCCCCATTGCCCCTTGGCTTCAGTTTCAGCAGCCAGATTTTCAAGTGAAGTCATTGTTTGGAGTTTTATTTTCTAGCAGCCTAGGCATTCAACTTATGATTTAAACTTTGCTGAGCAAGTCGTAGACTGAGGCTCTAATGTTGACCGCTGATGCTTTTAAGCTTCTTGAGTACTACAGGCTTTTGCCAGGTTGTTGCGTTGATCCACATTTCAGTGCTATCATTCTGGAATTTGCAGAGGGCGAGTCGGAGGAGGTAGTCCAAGCTTTGCAGGAGTTCCTATGGGACATCCTGCTGCAGGCGTGCCCGTCGTCGGTCTCCGTAGAAAAACTACACATCCACACTCTGCAAGGCACTCGGCGTGCAGGAACTAATGGGAGGCATGCGAAAACCATTCAGTTAGACTCCTACGTTACAGCCTGCAGGATGGAACATCAGAAGAAAACTCGCCAGGCTCCTTGATGTTTATTTGGCTGGTCGGTATTTATTTGTGAATACCTGGTTTCAGTTTGTCTTTTCTGCGTGCCTTGACAGTGCAAGGTTGAACAGGAATGTTGGGGCGATAGCTCTGCGCGCAGAGTTAAACAATTGTTGGGTGCACGTGTCATCAACACAACTACCACAGCGGTGAGGAGGCTAACCTGCAGAAGGGTTAACAAGCATCGCTTGAAGTCAGCCGCTGCACCACGAATGAGGAAGATGTCTGCGTTCAATGCTTTTTCCATGGAGTTTGATGCAGTTGCATCCAAGGTCGGTAGCGAAGAGCATCTCCAAGTACAGGGTCAGATGAGCAGAGCGTGGAAATCACTCAAGGACAACCCGGAGGAGCTTATGGTTTGGCAGGCCAAGGCGGATGAAATCCAAAGTCAGCGAGATAAGTTGGCATCTGTGCCAGTTTCTGCGACTTCTGCTGCAGGATCTTCTACCTTGAAGGCATCGCAGATCAAACGTTTGGCGCAGGTACGCTTGGACAGTAGCATTCTTGTATTGCACCAGCACCCGGCCTGGAAGGATGGCCTTGCCCTATCTGGTTAAAATTCAGTTCCTCAGTAGTGCTCATTCGAATCTTTACCTGTGATATGTTTGGGTTGATTAGCGATGTGTCTAACTCGTTTTTTTTGGTGACCGACTTTGGCTTCGCAAAGGCTTTGAGAGAGGAGCTTGTGCTTGATGACTCGCACGTGCAGTGCCAGGGATGCATTCAAGAGATCTTTGGTTACGAGGCTTGAATTATTTCAGGCACACATGTTCCAGTTCACATCGGAATTTATTTTTGTTCACATATTGTGTGCTAATTGTTCGCCGTTTGGAATGGGCGCTATTTGAGAGTGCAAGGACAAAGAGGTTCAGCATAATCCTAAAACGCCTCCCAAACTCCACCGAGTGTGCTTTGAACAATTTGGTGGAACATGTTGCAAACATGTCCTGCACGAGACAATCATGCACTGTGTGGAGCAGCTCGACCTTCACTTGGTTGCTGGAGGCCTCAAGGTCGTTGGGACGCTATTGAAAATCAGCCCAGCAAAAACCTCCGAATCTCAGGAAGTAGAAATAGAACAAGCACTTCCAGCCACAAGGGCTTCGTCGTCTTCGTCGTCCTCGTCGTCTTGGCAGAATCCCCTTCCTGCTGCTGATGATGAGTTTCAGCAAGCAGAACCAGTTTGGCACATTTTAGGTTGTGTCTCTGCAAGGCCCTTGACGCATGTGCTGTTTGCCTTGAAGGACAATGACTCCAAGTTCACGTTTGCTGAGGCTGACGATGATGTCGAAATAACAACCTCGCACTGCGTCTTTAAAACGTTGCTGGTTCAGATGCAAGCCAAGGGTACGATACTGCAGTTTGATGTCCAGGCTTGGAAATTTGCAGAGCAGTACTATGGCGACCACAACGAGGAGCTGGGCAACCATTTTGCCTTTCAGTACCCTGGCATTGCGCCTATGTATTCATGTACGCTTGGCGACGGGGCCGAGTCAGCGCCGAAACTAACGAGGGCAAAGCCAAAGGCGCAGAAGATGAAGATGCCATTTGGCTTGAAACTTCCAAAAGACCAGAAAGCAAAAGCACGAGCCAAGAGTTCAAATAAGAAACCGAAGACCCCAAGTGGCAGCAGTGCTGAACAGGAAGGTGAGAAGCTTGAGCCAGAGGCTAAGAAACGGAACACCTCAAGTGGCAGCGCTGAGCAGGAAGGTAAGAAGCTTGAGAGCAAAGATTCAAATGAGCTTCAGGCGGAGTCAGACGAAGATGAGGAGGAGGACCAGACAGATGATTCACAGGATGATGGCCCTCCGGACAACAAATATATTAAGGTCGTGTACGACGACGATGAGCCTGCCAACGAATTCTTCGGGGATGACGTTATCCAAGAGTTTAAGAAGCTGAACGAGTTGCAAGAACAGTTTGCGAAGGATGTAATCGCTGGGGAGGTGGACGACGCTCAGCCGGCCTGTACGGCTGGAGCCAAGGCGACCGCCAAACCGAAGGCGAAATATAAAGCGAAATTCAACCAAAGAGTTGGTGTGCGTGGTGTTGAAATCGCTCCTTCAGGCCACTCTAAATGTTATTTATGCAACGAGATGATCCCAAAAGGATCGATCCGTTTTGAATATTATTTTAATGAGTCGAGTATTTCGAGACGAATTCATACCGCATGTGCGTCCAGAATATTGGACGAACCTTTGGTGGCCAAATCTAATTCAATTAGTTGGCTGCAGGGTAAACTTGCAGAGCCAAACGTTCAATGGCAGGAACAACTTGCTGGGGCATTGTCTGCTTTATCGTAAGAAGGTTTCATCCCAAGCAACGACATTCATAATAACTTGTTCTATTCATGTGGTTCTTTAGGCCTCAAGTATTTAGTGAATATGTTTGGTGTTTGAATTACTAAGAAAATTAACCACACAGGTTTGTGAGTCAACTGGTTTGCATGTTCGAACTTACGATGTAGCTTTCCGAGGGGAACACTTATCAGAGGGAAGTGAGGGAAGTATCTTGTGTCAAGGATCTGGTGTCTAGGATTTCGGGGCCATTTTCGGGTGTCTATGGCCATCCTCCCTACATAAATAGGTTAACTAGGCCACAAAAATGCCAGACGCAAGATCCCAGACACAAGACACCTCCCTCTGACATTAGTGAACAGCAGTGTGCTTTGATCGTGAATCTTAGGTCGCAAGGGGAATTGCGTGAAGAAAAAGTTTAGGGGCTAACAAGTGACGTCCCACAAGTGACGTCTGGAAAACCGTTAAAAA
>CALGTP010000884.1 GCA_937902105.1 uncultured Actinomycetes bacterium | reverse complement strand
TTGCGCTTGTGCCTCGCGCACTCTAATCTTGAGATGCCTTGCGCACTCTAATCACCCACCCACCCTGCCCAACAGGGACTATGCTATCCGCTGCCGCCGTATCCGCTGCAGCGGTCCTCGACTTGCCCGGGGACCAGACAGTGAACAGTAGCGGGTACGCAGAGGGAATCGCCATTCTTCTCTTCATCTGCGCACTCAGCGAGCCGCTCATCCTAGCTCACGCCAACGGCTTCACGAGCGCGGGGCTCATCCTGCCTCCCGCCGCTCCAAGGTCTCACGCTATGCGTTTGGTCGGCCAACTGTGCAGCCGCATCGTGTCGGCATCCCTCTACTTGCCCTTCCTGATCGGGCAGTACGAGCCGGGGGCGATGCTATTTGCAGCCCCAGTCGATTTCACTCCCCCGTCGCATTCCATCGTGCGTTCCTCAGAGGGCAGAGTCCGAGCTCTATCGGCGGGAGCTGCATTCATATGGTGCACCCTGGCGGCGTTGGCCAATACGCCGCTTGGCGATCCAGCTACTCGTGCGATCCTCTCGTGTCGCATGTTCCAGGGGCCCAGCGCTCGCTCGCTAGATGTCCCCCTCTCCGCCACCGTTGAGTTCTTGTTTGGAGTCACCAAGCTCCGTAGCCTGCAGCAGCGGCCCAGTCCGGACCACCCTCGTGCGGGAGCAGCTGCTCGCGCCCTGCATGCGGCCACAGCGGCAGACTTGGTGCTCAGGAGGGCCCTGGAGCTTGAGGCGTCCGACCCCCTACTGGAGGGCTGGGTCGACCGCATCACACCACTAGTGGTCGGAGAGATCCCGGCCTATCTCCTCGACTCGCTGCCGGACTTCACGGATTCTCGGCTGGACGACGTGCCGCTCAGCCAAGTTCTGCAGCCCCTCACCACCGACTGGTACCCTCTTCCCCCCGAGCAACCCAGCGCTCCTCCCGAAGCTCCGGTCTGTCCGAAGAGCGCCGTCGAGCTCCTCACTCCTTCAGGCGCCGCGCGTCTCTCGGGATGGATCGACCACCAACTTCGGGACCTCGCTCAGGTGCGCTCCGAGCTCGCACTCGGCGTTGCACCAGGCGCGATCATGCGCGACCGCCCTGGGCCAATCGCCATTGGCCAGTCGGAGTTTCAGAGTTGGGCACGTGGTCGAGTCTGGGACTGCACTTTCGATCAGAATCCCTGCTGCGTGGTGTCCTCGTTCCACCACCCGCCGCTCGAGATTATCGACCGGGCAGAGGTGCAGCGCAGCCTCGCTCACTACCCCGATCAGTCTCTCGTTTCCCATCTGCTCCTCGGCGCCCGCACTGATGCTGACGTCGAGCTCCAGTTCGTGCTCGTGCCGCACCTCACGACCCTTCCTTTTGGATTCCAGTCTGTGATCTCGGAGGTGGATCGCCTTGAGAGCTACCAATGGTATCGATCCTTCCCGTCCATCCCCTACGCGCCCATGTATCTCAATGGTCAGGGGGCGACGGCGCGCAAGCTCGAGCCCGATCGGTGGCGCCGCACGACAGAGGGGGGGGGACCACGTCAAGCGACCTTCGACTCCGGTGGTGTGCGAGCCCTCTCCCTCAACGAGGCCGCCCGTATCTACCACATGCCGGAGCACTTCCTCTCCGATCAGCGCCCAGAGTTCCTCAGCTGGCTGCGCCAGCGCGGCCTGCCGCGCGCCAACCCTATTCCCCCATCCGATGGGCGGAAGCACCCCACCAAGTGGCCAAAGGAAGTGAAGCCCGCGCTCGAGGACGTCATGCGCGACATGGCCGTGCTCGGCCGCGCCGCTGCCAGGTGGGACACCGCGCTCTACTGCTCTAACGACGACATCAAGGATTACTTTAACCACCTCGCCGTGGCTACCTCTGAGCTCAGCAAGGTGGGCATTCTCCTCGATCGCGCGGACGGCGCAGGCCCTCGCTTCGTCTCCGAGCGTGTCCTCGGTTTTGGTCTGCACGGTTCCTCAAACCTGGCACAGCGCTTCAGTGATTCGCTGGTCATCCTCTACTATCAGGACATGGACGCAGAGTACTTTGCCTCGGGCGCATCGTACTCCCCGGCTGAGCGGAGCTGGCTCGAGCACCGACTAGCGCTTCAGCGGCGGGAGGGCGAGCCGTGCGTGGATATTTACCGGTGGACGGCGCCCCCGGCGGAGCGAAGACCGCCCATTCCCGCGCCCGCCACCCTGCACGATGTCCCGGCTGGCTATGTCTGCCCGCAGCTGCGCCCTTATCGGTGCTACTTCTTCACCGATGACGCCCAGATGTTCGCCGTCGGCGTTAGAGTGAAACTCATGTCACTGCGAAACTGGCGTCGGCTGACCAATCGTATGCGGTTGCGCATGGCTATCCCAGAGAAGCGCAGCCTCGGCACCTGGTGCAAGTGGATCGGTGTGCTCCTCATCCCCATCCTTGGCTTGGTCGTTGTCACGCGGGACAAGATCCTGCGTGCCAGTGCCGCCATTGGTGAGGCGCTCAGCGGCCGGATGGAGTTCCATGTCTACCGAGCTCTGTGCGGGCTACTTGAGCATCTTCGCGCCGTCAATCTCCGGGGACGCAACATCATGCACGGGCTGTACCGTCCGCACGGCCCCGGAGGCGCGTCTCAGGAGGGGCCTTCTGGCATTGTCCGATGCGATCAGCTGATGCGAAGTCAGCTAGAGCGCTGGCTGCGTATCCTTACGGACTCCTGCGGGGTCAGCGTCAAGCGCGCTCTGCTGCGCGAAAATCTGGAGATTCTGCCGTCTGTGTCCTTCGAGCTCTTCTCGGACGCTTGCTACGCAGACGTTGCCGTTCCAGGGGTGGGAGGGTACTTGCACGGCCTCTACTGGTACTTCCCTGTACCAGCGACCGATGTCCCCCTCCTTTCGATACCCATCCTCGAGTTCTTGGGCGTGGCCTTCAACGTGCTTACCTTCTATCCTCATCTCCACTGTATGGGATCGGCGTCGTCGCCCGCCTGGGTCGACCTTTACACCGATGCTTTCACCACGGCGCGGGTTCTCGCTGCGGAGTCCGCCAAAAGTACCGTCATCGTTGAAGCCTATCAGCATCTCCTCACCTCTCCCGAATGGCGGGCCCTGTACGGGCGCCTTCGAGTCGCGCATCTTTATGGCGACGCCAACGTCTTGGCAGATCTGATCTCTCGCGCTCGTTGGGCCGAATTTCGTCAGCTCTGTGCGATGTTGGGTGTGCGGCCTCAGCTCGTGGCAACCCCAGCGGGAGTATCCGCTCTGTACCGCGCGGTCATCCGGTGCCTTCAGGAACGAGCGCACTTGGGGTCCACCGCCCGGGGGGTCTTTAACCCCCATCTCATCGGCGACCAACCCATAGCCCAGGGTGCTGCGTCTGTGGAACCCCACCCGTATGCGGCTGATTCACCGCTGTGGCACGATTGCCTTGGTGACGTACCCGACGAGTATGCGCCCATCTACGACATCCCCCTCGATCTTCTCGTTCGGATCGTCCGCAACCTGTGCTCCCCCACGGTTCTTTCCGCTGTTTCGCGCGCGTTCCAGACCGTAGCGGCTGTCGCCTTCCCGGTTCGCACCTGTCGGGACGTGCGCGACGCGGAAGTGGAGAGACAGCTTGCCATAGCTGAATGGGAGGTAGCCGATGCGGCGCTCGATCGGGCTATCGATCTGGGCAGCGCTCTGGAGCAGGCGACGCGGTCCCGATCCGCTCAGCTCGCTCTAGCCGAGTGGAGAGCGGTGGAGGCGACGCTCACGTACTCTATGCGCCCCGAGGACGACCCCACCATTTTACCAGAGGCCGCTCGGCTCCTTGCTCCTGCAACCCTCCGAGCCATCGAGCGTGCTCAAGCGGAATGGAGGACCGTGGAGGCAACCTTCATTCAGCCTGCGGAGTGGTGGACATACCTCAACCAGCTAATCAGCGAGCTAGACGCCGAGGACCACGAGAGGGCTGTGATGAACATCATTCAACGCCCGCGCGCCCCCTTCCTCCTGCCCCCGACCGAGCCTGCTCAACGAGAGCCTAATGAGCCTGAGGTTGCCCATACCTTGCCGCCCTCGGACGCGATCCAAGCTCGCCCGACGGTCACTTCCACCACGCTCGGCTCGCACAATATCGCGATGGACGGACGGCCGTTGGCACACCCGCCAGGTAGCGCCTCCTCCGCACCGGCTCCGCTCGGCTTCGCTGAGTTGCTTTACGCTCAGCTGCGGGCAACCGCACCCTCCTCTTCTCTGGGGACGCCTGCCATCGCGCGGCAAGCGACTCCCGAACCGCGGCCGACTCTCGCGCCGCTGGCCTCCGGTCATGCAGCTGAGTGCTTGTACAAAGCGCTTACCACTACCTCCTCTAGTCCTCCACACCAAGGGGTCCCGCCGACTCCCGTCCGGTCGTGCGCGCCCGCCGAAGGGCCTTCCGGCAGCGCCTCTCCTCGCACTGCGGGAGCCCGTGAACCTTCCTCCAAGCGCCGCCTGTACGACCCTGGACCGCGCCGCCAGGTGGGAGATCTTCAGCTTCCCCCGGCCCCTCCGTGGGTCAAGGCGCAGTCATCCGGGCTGGCTCTGGCTAGTTCCGAATATTCTCGCCTTCGCGCCCTTGCCATGGCCGAGGGCGGCGAACCTTGCATGGCTATTCGCGCGGAGCTCACGAATTCCATGACGATCACGGCCGCGATAGACGAAACCGTCTTCTTCGGGATCAACGCGAACACCCTGGACATGGACGTACGGGCATGGGATGCCTGGGAACGCGTCTGCCGATCGCAAGGCACCAGCCCCCTCCGCACCGCTGCAGAGGCTCGAGATTTTCCCGAACGTAATGCGCACCTGTTGGCTTGCCTCCTGCTCCACGCGTTCTCTACGGGGAGGCCGCGAGACCGCAGTCGTGCCTTCATCAAGCCTAAATCAGCGCTGGCCTACCCGCTCGCCGTCGTGCGTATTTTCGCCCGCTGGGGAGTGACGATGCCCAGCCACAAAATGCTTAAGGCGGCGGTAGCAGGTCTGTCCCGGGCCTATCTCGCCTACTACGGCCCCATGTCTCTCGCACCAAAGCGTGCCGAGCCCATGAAGTTCAGCATGGTGCGTGAGCTCTACGCTATCCCTTCTACCGGTGACTCGAGCGTTCGCATAGGCGGCCAGCCATGGTCCGATGCAGATCATAATGTGTTCATCTTTCGCCGGCTCATCTGCGTAATGATGGTCACCGCCTTCCGCCTCGGCGAAATTGTCCATCACGCGTCCGGCGAGATCATGTATCTCACTTTCGAATCGCTCACCTGGGTCATCGGAGGGATTACTATTTCGCATCCTACCGCAGCACAGTTGGCCTCGATGCGACCGGGCATCGACGGCGCTCGCCTTGCGCCACCGCGTAGCAAGCCGGATCAGATGGGGGAGATTCACTGCCCGTTCAGCGTCGTCCTCACCTATCACCCCGACGATCCTATCAACGCGGCAGCCGCCCTGCGTGACCTCGAGCTCCGAATTGGTTGCATGGTGTCTGATCGTGGAATGACGCCGCTCTTTCCCGACGCGTTGGGCGAGCCGTACTCGCACTCCTTCCTGCACTCGATGTTACGATCCGCGCTCGCCCACCTGTACGGGGAAGCTGTCGCCAGCCTCTACTCCTTCCACTCCTTTCGCTCAGGCTTAGCTACCGCACTCCACGCGGCAGGCGTAAGCGACGCTATGATCCAGCTCATATGTCGATGGATGTGTCCTGAATCTCTCCACGTCTATCGGCGCATGGGGGTAGCCGAGCACGAGGCTAGCGTTCGGAAAGCCTCTCGCTGCCACGTCGACTGCGTTCAGTCAGTCAACGTCCCAACGGTTGTCGGAGACCAACACATGGCACTCCTCAACAGCGAGCTCGGACAAGCGAGAGCCTCAACCGAGCAGCAGTCCTACGAGTTCGCGCTCCACGCTGCAGCAGGTACCACCGCTGCGTCGAAGCGACAGCGACACGCTCCCGCAGGTCCTTCGGCGGCCCCGCACCTCGAGCCACTTACCCGAGCACGACGATCCCCAGGGGCTGTAGATCCGCCTGCGGACGTGCGGGTAGCGCTCGAACCGCTCGATGGAGCTCCATCTCCCGGTACCGAACTTGCACTACCCAGAGCCATGTGGCCCAACTACCCGTGCGAGGAGCTAGGCGGCCAGGGCTGGAAAGTTCTGGTACTCAAAGCCTCCTCAGCCACGACCTTAGTCAGGTTCATTCACGCACGCTCGCGCAACCGACACTACGAAGACACCCGTGTACCGACGAGCTCACTCATGCTCATCAAGCCGCTCAACGCGCTCGACCAACAGGGACCGTAGGGGGGCTCGCGCCATGGCGAGCTCCCGCGGCATTCTAAACATTCAA
>CALGTP010000883.1 GCA_937902105.1 uncultured Actinomycetes bacterium | reverse complement strand
CAATTTGTCTGCAAATGCTCTGCTGAGCCCTGAACTGTATCTTTCTAAAATGCGGGTGTAAAATTCTCCATTAGGTTTGAGGCCGCTTGAAGGGACATGGACATGAGTTGTGGACACTCCTGGGCACCAGACGCCATCGAGCTCTAGCAAGCCGTCCAAGGTGCCTGTCACTGTCGTGAGTTTGGACGTGAGCCCACCGAAAGGGCATTGATGAAAAGTGGCTCTCACCGAACATGTGCGCTGCTCCATGCAAATGAGTTCTTCAGTAATGAACACTGAAGGATATGGCTGGCAACCTGGATCACTGGGGTGTTCCCACCCATGCGCGCCTCCCCGAGTGGAGACAAGTTCGCATAGGCTCATGTAGTTTATCCAGAGACTGTTGGCCTCTCGAACTCGGCTGTGCTCAAAACTCGTGAGGCCTGGCAGACCCCATGGGTAATCCCTTGACCTCACTGGTCTAGGGCCTCCTGGAATATAGAGCCAGCGAACTCTGCTCACCGTGGAGCAGGGGGGGCCTCCAAAGATCAGGTCTATCAAGCCCTGTGTGCATAAGAGTGCCAGTGCGTGGTATGTTGTTGGTGCCGCTAAGTCCCATGCACTGTCATATGCCAGATCAATGCTTATCATTAAAACCAGAATGCCATGGAAAGTAGCCATAACTTGAACCCAGTGTTCAATGTCTTCTTCTCTCAAAGGTCCTCCGAAACAGTTCATGATTGTAATTATTCTCGTGGATCTTGTCTTGGCTTCTCGCACTGCATCACACCACTGTTGAACGGTAAACCCAGACTGGCCTTCCGAGCCTGCCTGTCGGCCCTTCTGTCGAGCCACCCATTCCTCATCAGAGATGTCATTCAATTCAAGCACATGCGAGTCGTCAATTTCAAACGCTTGTTGTTGGCAAAGGGGTTTGCTGCAGCCAATAACCGGCTCGGCGATTTCAAAGTCAGCTGATTGTGGCGTATGGTTGAGATGTCTGGAATAGTTCAAAAGCGTCTGTCCGATACTATGTAAATTAATTTGCATCAATAAATACACTGAGTGTGATGAGCCCATAGCAAGGCGACGATATAGAGGAGCAACGTACGTGTCGAAAGGATCACCAACAGAGTCACGAATGTCATCTGTGAGCAAATGCCAAACATCTGCAGCCAGCAAGGGAGGTCCTGCGCACCATGCTTCCATCCATTCAGGAACCTGAACGAAGGTAAAGGCCGAGTCCTCATCGCAGGCTGCAATTGCACAATTGTCTGAGGGAATGAAGTTTCTTGCAAGAGCTGACCCTCCCATCATACCTAGCTCGCCTCGGGGCCGAGGATCACACCACATGTAATTAGACGCACACTGCATCATCAGTTTTCGTAGAGAAACCCCGTCCTTCTTGAGTACGCAGCTGATCCCTGCAGTGGCTTTCACCTGGCTCTGCAGCGACCACCTCCACAGAAAAGAAATGTCACTTCTGCTCAGGTATTCAATATACTGAGATTTTTCTCCACCAGTGAAACCGTATTTTGATTCAATTTCTCGAAACAGAGCTGCTGACTTGCCATATGTCTCAACTACGTTTGCTTCATGTGCATAGAATTGTGCGTCCTCCTCAGGGAGGGCATCCAACAAGTCGATGCAACGTGAAGTAGATGGTTCCACAACTCTAGCCGCAATCAAAGGCACCTGCTTAACCGACGACGATTTCAAATAGCCTAAGTCGTCAAGTGGTTGTTTAAGTAACTGTGCTGCAGCATCGTGGGCGCCTGTCAGGTGGAAACCCCGGCGCGCCCGAGCCATTTCTGAAGCATTCCTGAGAAACGAATGCATGACTCGTGTTCCTGCTGCCGTAGCTTCTACTTTCATTCTGCTCCCAAGAGCTGCAGGATTAGTGATGTGGTCAGATACCAAACCCTGATCAAGTCCATTGACTGTTTCAATCATGCCCAACGCAAGTCTCCACACAGCCATTCTGCGTTTGAGCCGTGTTCTTAACGTGTGTGATTTGCTGCATGACTTCTGAGGCCGGGGCGGGTAAGGTATAGGCGTGACCTTGGTGCGTGGGCCACCAGAGCCACTTGCGATTGCAGCCAGCGATGGAAAAGCTGACTTGGGCACCCATTTGTGTGAAGGCGATGCTCTGGCCGACGGGTGCTGCAGCCAGTGCCTTGTGTCCGCTTCGGGGGATCAGCCCTGAGGCTGGGCACCCCCACCAGCTGCTGCCGATGAGTGCCCCTTGCCTTTCTTGTTGTCCTTGCCTTTCTTGCCGCCCTTCGGTGAATCCCCTTTGCCGCCACCCTTTGAGTTACCCTTGCTCTGTGTGTTCGCGAACTGCTGTCGCTGGCACTCGAGCTTGGAGTGTACCGTGGCTGATTGGATTAACCAGTCTGGCCCAACATCTGTGGAAGAGCCTGGTGCTCGTACTCCGAGCATGTGTTGTGCACCTGAGCGGTCTCTTGTCCTTTTCTGGTAGATGAACGCGGCAAACTTCCTCATGGTAATTTCCAAATTGTCCGAGGTGGCCAAACGTTGTAGCAGTGCAAATTCGGTTTCGCACTCCGCTCGGTCAAAGTCTGCTTGG
>CALGTP010000882.1 GCA_937902105.1 uncultured Actinomycetes bacterium | reverse complement strand
GGTAACTGGCTTGAATCAGGCTGCGATCCTTGTTGATCTCGGCGGCATCGCCTTCTAGGACCAACTCGCCATGACTTAGGACATAGGCACGGTCGGCAACTTGCAGCGCCATGTGCACATGTTGCTCGACAAGCAGTACTCCTGCCCCTGTCTCAGCAGCAATCTGTCGCAAGATCGGCAATAGGCGCTCCACGATAATCGGGGCCAAACCTAAACTCATTTCGTCCACCATGAGTAGTTTCGGGTTCACTGTCAGGGCACGCGCCATCGCCAACATCTGTTGCTCTCCACCAGACAACAAACCGGCGCGACGGTCAAGGATCGGCTCAAGGGCCGGGAAATAACTGAGCGCTTTCTTCACATCGGCTGAGCCCTTGGCAGCCCCGAGCCGCAAATTCTCCCCAACTGTCAATTGATAGAAAAGCGAGCGCCCTTCGGGAACGTGCGCAAGACCTTCACGCGCTATCATATGTGGTCGACGACCCTTAATGGATTTGCCGAAAACCTTGATGTCCCCAGAAATGATCGGCACCAACCCCGATGCTGTCAACAAAGTCGTCGTTTTCCCAGCTCCATTAGGCCCAAGTAAGGCCACTACTTCGCCTTCACTGACCTGAAGATTCAAACCACGTACAACTGACACGCCGTTATAGCCCGTATGTAGATTTTCAATCTCCAGCAAAACTGACATCAGTGACTTCCCTCTGTCGCGCTACTTCCAAGATAGGCCTCAATGACCTTTGGATCGTTTTTAATTTGGCTGGGAGTTCCCTCAGCGATTTTGATACCAAACTCAATGACGTAAATGTAGTCACACACATCGAGAACAAGTCCCATGTCATGATCAACAAGGAAGATCGTCAAACCCGCATCAATGATCTTACGAAGTCGACCGCCGAGTTCTTGGGACTCGGTTGTGTCTAGACCAGCCGCTGGCTCATCCATACACACCAAATCGGGGCGACCAGCAAGGGCTCGGGCCGCAGACACCAATTTGCGTTGACCTTGACTAATTTCATTTGGATACTTCTTAGCAAGATCGCCAATACCAAGAACTTCAAAAGCAAAATCAGCGCCACTATGGTCGCGCTTTCGACCAGGTCGAACGAGATCTGTCAAAAAACTTTTCGCTGTTTGACGCTCAGCGGCGACCTGAATATTTTCTTCAATGGTGAGATCATCAAAAAGTTCGAGGGACTGCCATGTTCGACCGAGACCCAATCGGGCCCGACTGTGAACGGGCAGGGAATTGATTTCCTGCCCTTTAAATTCGATCCGACCAGTGGTCGGAACAAATCCCGTGATGCCGTCAATAAAAGTCGTCTTGCCGGCGCCATTGGGACCAATCAACCCGACAAGTTTTCCTTGTTCGACGGCGATGTCAACATTGTTAACCGCTCGCAGTCCACCAAACGTCACGGACATTCCTGCTGTTGTTAAAAGATTCAACTGTCAACCCCCACTTCTTTCCCCAAAGGGGACACTAGTTCATCACTGCCACGATTTCTTGCAGTCAAGATCTGAGAGATACGCAATTTCTGTTGACGAAGACTCCCAGAAAGTCCTTCTGGATTCTGAATCGCGGCGAAAATAAGTCCCAAGCCACCCAAAATCAAAGTGAACTCACTAGGCACATGCAAGATATTCGTGAGGAATGTGAAAAAGATGCCACCGGAAACCAGCATTCCGCCCGCAATAGCTCCAGACACACTAGAAATTCCCCCGATGTAAGCAAAAGCCATGAACGTCAACGATTGCAGGAAGGTAAATTTGTCTGTCGTCACTCCACCTGAACGATATGCGATAAGGGCTCCGCCTACTCCAGCGATAAACGCCGAGATCGCGAATGCCAGCATCTTGACTCCCGCGACATTGACTCCAGTCGCTGCCGCGGCGCGTTCATTATTTCGCGTCGCCAACATACTTCGGCCTGTGGCAGATATTCGCAGGTTGGCAATCATGTAACACAGTATGACGACAAGTAGCAAACAAAAAATTGCCGTCAATGGGTTGGGTTGCAATCCATCTCCTGCTGTTAAACCTAAGAAGTCATACTGCACATTGCGGGCTCCCACAATAAAATTCGGCGTCTCAACTTTGGCGCCAACGAAGCCACCATTAATAGATTTGTTGGCGAACAAGACTCTGTCGACTGCCACTGCGAATGCCAAGGTCACTATGGCCAAGTTGACGCCACGCACCCTTAAGGCCGGTATTGCCACAATCATGCCGACCGCCATGGCTACCAATCCCCCGATTAAAATAGGAAAAGGGAAGGGCATTTGGGGAATCACGGTGATGTGATAATCGGTGAAGAAAACTGGCAGTCGTATGGGTGCCTCAACGGTCATTTTGGAAACTAGAAATGCAGAGATTCCAGCGAATGACATCTGTGCCAGAGAAATCTGACCGACATAACCCGTCACAACGACAATCGACAAACAAAGAATGACTCCCACGAGTGAATTTGAGAGCGCTAGACGGAATGGCGGGGTCAAAACAAAAAGAGCCAAGATGGCTACAGCGAAAATAGAAGCTGGGGCGATATAGCGCCTTGACGACTGAGATGGAGTTGGGGAAAAGGGCAAGCGTCCAGCACTGAGCGAGCCACGTACTGGCAAACTTTTTCCCCTCAAATAGAGGACCACCACAATCACTAAGAGAGGAATCAGTCGTTCTCCCCCAGGCAAGGGCGTTCCGCTAGATTTAAAGAACCAATCATGGTTGATCTCCAAATACTTGATGAGGCCAAACTGCATACCCAAAAGCAATGAGGCAAAAGTCGTCCACCCGAACGACGTAAAACCACCAACCAACGCGGCAGTTAACGCTGGAATAATCAATGCTGGAAGAACGCCTGGATCAACAGATCTTTGAATGGTCGCCGCAAAAATACCT
>CALGTP010000881.1 GCA_937902105.1 uncultured Actinomycetes bacterium | reverse complement strand
AAAATGGGTTTGATCAGAGAGCCAAAAATTAAGCTCTTATCTGTCTGGATGACGGACAACATGCTCGCGCAATCGCAGATATCAGGCGACTCCGTGGAGCAGGAATGAGATATACGGCCTGGTATAGCCGACAAACAACTACCGCACAACCCCTCACAGGGTTCGTTCGGGCAGCAGGAGATACAGGACTATTTCCAATCAGGGAACCTAGACCAGAGGACCTTCGCAAGCACAATGTACAAGATGTATACGTCAGAGAAGGATCCAGGTATCCGTCTAGGTATTCAAGGCAAGGATGGACAGTGCAACGAGTTTGCACAGGACTACATGAAAATCAGCGATCAAATGCTCACGCACGCCAGTACCGAAGAAGAACGCAGAGAGCTAGCAAGCTATATGCATGCTGCATGCTTTGTTCACGAGGAAGGCGACGACGTCAAGCGGATGGAGAAGAACAAGCAAGTGGTTTGGGTCAGCTCACTGTGGGATTCAGGAGCACTGCATTCATCATACGTCACAGCCAAGGAGCTCGCAAAGCACCCAAATGCAATTGTGGAGGACATTGAGGTATCGTGTACTCTAGGGGATACTAGTACAGTGCTTCAAATCACCCAAAGAGCATGGCTTACCGTTACATTCCGCGCAGGAGAACAGGAATTGACTTTTTCATCATGGTTTTTGGTACTTCCAATACACAATGGACCTGGAATCATAGTGGGACTCACCGAGATAGCTACTAAAGGATCCAAATTTTTCCTTGAGATGATCTTCCAAGCAGTGAAGGCAGCTAAACTCAGCAACATAAGACCAGCAGTGCAACACAGCAAGAAAAGCGCAAGGAAGGCGCCCAATGACCACATGAGCAAATTCAACGCCATGATGCGACAGCGTCAGACCTCCAACAAGGCGATTACCAACAAGACAATTGCTGAAAACTGCTACGAGGACATATTCCAGAAGCAGCTCCAAGATAAGCACCTGAGCGGAGACACGACAGTGCCCATACGTTACATGTCTATGTCGTCGGTCAAGTACTACTACAATGTAGGATCCGGGGAACGAGTCGTAGATGACGCAGACCTAGGTACTGCAGAGCCCCAGTCCAACGAACCAGCTTTCCCCGCCAACTACGCCCACCACTTAAACAGTATCTATGCTCAGTACTCCAAGCTAAGCGTCAACAACGCCCTAGGCACTGACCCAGAAGTACACTTACCCCCAGAGAATGTCGATGAGGATACCGAAGCCCGACCGATCGTGACAAACGAAACCCTGATGACCAGTCCAGCTAACCCCGAACTTCAACCGTTCTTCGACGCAAACCCAGAAGGATTGCATCACCCTTGGTCCACAATCGATGACCCAGGCCCAGAGGACAGAAACAGCGACTCGCCTGGATTATACACTAACGTTTTGTACAACATGGAGGACGTAGGAACGGAGACACAAGCATACCTAAATGCTCTTGATCCTCCTCCCCCTCTACCTGGCGAGGCCGAGCCCAAGCTACACATTGCCGATGCGATGCGCAAGGTGCCCGGCTTCATGGACTACATGAAAAAGACAGCAGTGAAGACTTTCGTGCCGCACAACTGGGACGGTATTAGATGTACACCAGTCGACTTTCTCTGGAAACCAGATATGCCCACCGTGCACTCAACTAAGCACCGACCCATCAACCCACACAGATTTAAGCTAGTGGAAACAGAGTTCAAGCGGCTCTGTAAGTACCACCTAACAGACTGCAGAAGCCCCATCACTTCTCCCATCACCGACGCTGACAAGGCAGGCCCACCCTACGTGCGCCTATGCGGTGACTATCGCTGGATCAACACCATGATCTTGCACGAGAACGCCTATATCCCTAATGTTAAAAATGAGCTAACCAAGCTCAGCCAGCACAAGTTCTATATCGACTTGGATATGACAAACTCCTTCCACCAATTCAAGTTGGGCACCGAGACGAGTCACAAGCTCGCACTCAGTACCCCGTGGGGGATCTACAGACCAAAATTTATGCCAGAGGGCGTCTCACCTGCATCAGGCGTGTTACAGCAAACCATGGCAGAAATCTTTTCAGATTTTCCTTGGGCAACTATCATCTTTGACAACTTCTGTATAGGCGGCGATACTCATGAACAGCTGTTTGAACGATTCCAGATCTTCATTGACA
>CALGTP010000880.1 GCA_937902105.1 uncultured Actinomycetes bacterium | reverse complement strand
CGACGCCAAGTGCAAGCGCAGCTTCTGCCAGTCGTCGTAGTAAGGGGCCTCCAGCACGCGAGCCTTCTGGCAGTTTTCATGGAATGCCTGTTCCCAAAGCGAGGCCTGCCGCTGGGAAACCCGTTATACTGCCATCGTCCTTTGGCGGCAGCGACCGAGCCATGCACCAGTGTTACCTGGATGCTATGAGCCTTGTCAGCCGTTTCGGGCGCCCTGACTTTTTCATCACCATGACAGCTAGCCCGGCTTGGAAAGAAATCCAAGCAAATCTCCGACCTGGAGAGAAGCCGGAAAACCGCCCCGATTTAGTCGCCCGCGTTTTTCGTTTGAAGCTTCGTGCATTGCTGGATCGTTTGGTGAAGGACGGCTGGCTTGGTGAGGTGGTCGCTTACACCTACGTCGTGGAGTATCAGAAACGGGGTCTGCCGCATGCGCATATTCTCCTCATCGTAGGTGACAAGGACAAGCCACGTACGCCAGCTGACGTCAACCACGTGGTTTCCGCAGAAATCCCGTCTGAAACTCACGACCCAGAGCTCTTCGATTTGGTGAACACTTTCATGGTGCGTGGCCCCTGCGGTTGTGCTAATCCGGAATGCCCTTGCATGCAGGACGGTCAGTGCTCCAAGCGCTATCCCAAAAAACAGTGTAACGATACCATCCTGAATGTAAACGGATATCCACAGTACCGGCGTCGTGATATCCATGTTGGAGAAAACTTACCTCGAACCGTCAAAGATGGCCGCCAAGGGGTGGAGTGGATCGTTCCGTACAACGCGCGGCTGCTTTTGGAATTTCGGTGCCATATCAACGTGGAAGTCTGCACCAGCATCCGCGCAGTCAAGTACTTGTACAAATACACATATAAGGGACCGGATCGTGCGTGTTTGGAATATACGCGTGATGAGATCCAGGAGTTTCTTGACTCTCGCTGGGTCGGGCCACCTGAAGCCATGTCGCGCATATTCCGTTTTCCTTTGCATGGCAAATCCCATCAGGTCGTACGCTTGCCTGTGCATTTGCCTCTGGAGCAGCTTGTCAGGTTCTCACCTGGCCAAGAAAAGCAAGCCGTGGAGAACGCATACCAACGACGTACTATGCTGGAAGCTTGGTTCGACCTTGTGCGGGGGCCCCTCCAGAAAGACCACGAGGTACTGCAAACTCTTCGCTACCATGAATTGCCGATACATTTTTGTTGGGATAGTAAAGGCTGCGTGTGGCAGCGTAGGCAGAGAACACCCAAAGGAAATGCTGTCATAGGTCGTATGTACAACGTGAAACCTAACGCAGGTGAGTTGTACTACTTGCGGTTGCTTTTGCTTCATTTGCCCGCCTCGGCATATGCTCGTGGAGCTTCCGGTTGGGAAGCGCTTGAGCTCGCTGGAGACGGGTTGCCTGCTGAGGTCTCAGCCAGCGTAACACCTTATCGCGACGCGTGTAGGCGTCTTGGGCTTTTGCAAGATGATGTGGAAACGATCGCCATGCTTTGCGAGGCCATCCAACAAACCACCAGTAGACGCGCGCTGTTAGAGCTGTTCGCCGAAACGTTAGTGTGGCTGGAGGTTTCAGACCCTGCGTACCTTTGGATAACATTCTTGCAACATCTCGCCCATCAACAAGACACAAGGTTTTCTGACTTGCTTGCGGAACCTCCTTCTGGCAGTGTGGCTGCGACTGTGTACGACGAGGTGGACGACGCTCTTTCCTTGTACCACAAAACGCTCGCATCGTTTGGCATAACTCGGCCTCCTTGCAATGAGCCAGCACCAGCCTCTGCTAGCTTCGGCCAACGCGAGCTAGATGCCGAGGTCTCAACAGAAGATTCCCGAAAAAAAGCTGCCGACTTATGTGCAAGCTTGCCTCTTCGTCCTCAACAAGATCATGTGTTCCAGTCCTTGCGGCAATGTTTGGACAATCTGCATTCTGAGACTGCAGCGCAGGAAGCCAAACACATTTTCTTCGTCGATGGACCTGCAGGCACCGGAAAAACGTATTTGTATCGTAAAGTCCTGTCCTATGCTCGCAGCACCGGACACATAGCATTGGCAATCGCTATGTCAGGCCTCGCTGCGATCTTGTTAGATGGCGGACGCACTGCCCACGCACGGTTCCGCTTGCCGGTGCCACTGCCCGTCACAGGCGCTCGCGCTAACATCGCACCAAACACTCCTCTGGGCGAACTTCTGCGAAGGACGTCTGTCATCGTTTGGGACGAAGCACCAACTGCTCCTAAAGCAGCGGTTGATGCAATAGATAAGTGCTTGCGTGATGTGACCGGTGATAGTAGACCCT
>CALGTP010000879.1 GCA_937902105.1 uncultured Actinomycetes bacterium | reverse complement strand
CCCCCAAAACCCCAAAACCCCAAAACCCCTTAAAGAATCGGCTCGAATTATAATTAATAATGAGCGAAGTCAGAAGCAAAATTCCCTTTGACCAGTCCAGCGGCAAGTACAGGAAATCCTGGCAAGCAACCCAGGAGGAACAGGTAAGCAATCGGCACACAGTTTCTCGTCGACGACGGTTTCCAAGCGTGATGCTGAGTTGTGATTGTGTTTTAGGATGCCTACGACGATTTACAAAGGAGAAAGATCAACCCTCAAAAGTCTGAGTACGTTCAAAACAACGACCTGATTTGTTTCGGTATGTCCGAACACAACCTCGAGGAAATCATGCCCACTTGGACTCCCGAAGCCGAGCGTCAGTTTGCCGTCCTTAGAAGCTGGTTCCCACGCAGAAAGATGGAGGAGGTAACCAGACCCGTTTACCGCTCCGACTTTAACTGGACTAACTACGCCACGCGCGCACAAGTGAGATGCCTACTCGGTCTCGCTGTGATCCGTGAGTTGCCGATCAAAAACTTTTACGTGCGTTGCTGGCTCGCATACGGCTGGATCATCTACTTCGTAGTGCGTGGTCTAGGTCGCGGTCTCAAGAGCAACAGACCAATCGTGATGTACAATCACGCCCTGCATGCGAAGACTCTGGCCAACTACCCTGATCTTTTCTACTGGAACGTGACTAGGGTTTTGCCAAAGAACCCGCCTGTGCCTGATGCTCACCGCGAGTGGAGGACTCGCCAGAACCCGGTGTTCCATATGGCCCACAAGAATGTGTACAGATACAGATTCAGAAAGCCAAGATACGTACCTTGGGACGGCAGCATGAACCAGCCAGTCATGCCCTACATGAACGATAACGGCACCGATGTCATCAACGGAACATTCAAGCGCAACTGCAACTCGACCCCACAGCTCAAGTGAATGCTTGCTTATTTAATCTTCGTCGAAAGACTTTATATCTATCTAAGCTCTCCAGTCGTTTCAAAGCACATGAAAAGGAGTAGGTTATGTGATAATGTGCCTTAGCTTTAGAAATTAACTCAAATCACTCATCAGGGCTGCATATATTGGCGTCATTTTTGGGCGACAAGTTCGTACTCAATGTCTGATAGGTTTTTGGTGGTATTGACCTTTCCAATTCTTTCCCTCGAAGCTTCAACTTTTGCCCACTTGTCGATTTCGATGCGCATGTGCTCTTTAACAACGTTTGCATGCGCGTTTCTGATTGTGATGATTGCGCCTTCCTTAATCACGTCGAGCTGTCTGTCGTAGGCCATAAGTTTTGCGCAGCCGTGTTCGTCTCCAACAATGCACTCTGCGACCAAGTTCAACGAGTCTCCATCGTAGCGTTGACGCTGGCGAATTATTCTTACGCTATGAACGCGGAGGTGCATTGTTACACGAGTTCCCGGTTGAAGTTCACCCATGTCGATAAATGTTGGCTTAGCTAGCACAATGCGCTTCGATTCTTCCATTACTAATTCTATCAACAAAATCAAGCAGCTTGGGTTATGGGGTTTTGGGGTTTTGGGG
>CALGTP010000878.1 GCA_937902105.1 uncultured Actinomycetes bacterium | reverse complement strand
ACTACTCTTGGTGCTTTTGATGGTTCCAGTAGACGGGACTGCTGCCATACTTTGTTTTCACGAGAGAGGTAGATAGAGAAGGAGCATCTCGCTACTACTTCGCTCGTTTCAAGTAGGAAACGGCGGAGTTTCGCAGCTTTTATGCCAAGGGATCTCATGCACCGGCGCGTCGAAGAGGCAACGAAGCCACGCACGCCGACTTCGGCTGTGAGAAGTGTGCAGTTCCACTCGGTCTGGTTGGAAATTTGCTCGACCAGATTGGCATATCTTAGGAGCTTCCGTGATCTAGCATTTGCGATTCCTTCTTCAGCTGGGCACGTTAGCTCAATGAGGATTACTTTCTTTCGAGATGGTGACCAGATAATGATGTCCGGTCTTTCACTGGTGGTGAAAATGTCGGGGGGAAAGAGAATGTTAGCAGAGTCAAAGTCCACGAGGATTTGCCAATCAGTTGCCCCAGACAGCAGGTTGTGATTTGAGTCTGGTATTTTTTTGTGGCTGGAGCAGCCAGCAGAGACAAAGGAGCTGTACAAGTAGGGAACGTCTACTGATGAGCTCTTTTTCTTGCTGTTGGTAACAGCTAGATGTTCCGTCAGAGCGGACTGAAACACTTTCAGCACGGAGTCGTGCCTCCAGGTATAGCGCTTGTTTTTCAGCGCGTATTGACAGTTCGCAAGGATGTGATGTAAGGTGCATTGTTCTGCGCCACACAGACAGCAGAAGCAGGTCTTTGTCAGGCCCCAGATCTTCAATAGGTCGGGGGTTCTGACCCAATTGATCGAGGCATGGAGTACGAATTTGACGAGCGAGGGGCTGTGTTTGTACAGCAGGCTTTTCCAGGACAAGTCAAAGGGTTCGGTGTAATCGCTGAAATGAAGCCAAGCCTTCTGCATCTTATGCTGGTGGGCATGCTGGATATAAAGTTCCCCCGCCATAGAGGAGGCTTCGGCTGCAATGCCTTTGCGGCGCTCAGCATTCGACTCCACAGCTTTATAGTTGCCATTACCAAGTCCTTGTTTGGACACTTGCGAGGGAAACATCTTTTTCAGATTGTACGATGCGGCAACGGCAGATGAGTGCTTGAGAACCTCCATTTTCTCCCTTCTTCTTTCTCCTGCCTTTTCTGTAGCCGCGCATAGA
>CALGTP010000877.1 GCA_937902105.1 uncultured Actinomycetes bacterium | reverse complement strand
CAACCACTGGGACTTGTGGCGGTAAAAAAGCCTGTTAGATTACCAGCAATGCACTAATTCTGGGCGGACAGGGGCCTGCATGGCGCAATCACGAAGCCGCCTCGACCTGTCTGCTTGATGGCCACCGGGTCTTCAATACAGGCGATGATGCGCACTGGGCCCTGGCACTGCTCGCAGGTTTCAATGTCGATATTGAATACTCTTTTCAGCCGCTGGGCCCAGGTCATCGCCATGTGCCGCTCGGTGAAGCTGCTATCATCCTGAGACTAGCAGACACCAGATGAGCGAAGGCAAGCAGATCAAAACCCTGCCTCAAGTGAAGAACTGGGCAACCCGCTACAATCGTTGCCTGAATTGCCTAGGACTTATCGGCTGAGGAACTGCCAGGCTTCTCGCCGACACCGTCACTCAGACCCAGAGCGCCCAACTGGGCAACGCCCCAGGCCATCAGGATAGCGACCAGCGCACCGATGAGTTTGTTATCGCCTTCGAATTCCAGGTAGCCCCAGATGGGAATGCAGATAACGACCAATGCAAAGCCCATAACCACCGGAGGAATTTCTCTTCCGGCGATTTTCACAGTACTTCCCAGCTTGATCTTCGCTGACAGGAGATCAAACTTGTCGACCAGATTGTTCCAGGTTTCCATACTAGCCCCCGCCTCTTTTTGAGACAAAAAACAGAAGAAAGCACCGAATCTGTGCGCTTTAGCGCGATACGCCGCCAAAAGCATCCAGAAACAGTCAGATGTAGATTTATGGAGCAATTATTGTGCCTGGCTTGGCTAGTGGCGCTTGGTGCCAGCCCCGTCAGTGTTCCTGCAGGAACTGCTCATGGCAGCAATGAAGTCTGAAGTCATTTCGAAGAAAGGCAGCGCGCCCGTCTGAATACCTCACCACTCCAGTTGTCCTTGCTTAACAGGCGCCCCTCAAGGTGGTAGTCGGTGAAATCACCGCGCACACCGTGTGCAATCCAGACCGGCTGGGGAAGGCCCTCGTAGAGCTCGAAGGCATCGGCACTGAACAGGAAGCCCGACAGAAAATATAACGGTGCTCGGGTGCGAAAATTGCATGGTGATGTGCGCCTGCAATAGTGCAGGACATCACTATGAATCGCCCCGGGTTTCGTGGAGGCCAGTTGGTTTAAGTTAAAACAGCACACTCGCCCTTCTCGGCAAGTTGCCGCCAATAGTTTGCCTCAGCTTCGGCCGGCGGTATATACCCGATCGGTTCGAGCAGGCGATGATGGTTGAACCAGTGTACCCATTGCAGGGTTGCTAACTCAACCGACTCCTTTGTTTTCCAGGGCCCTCGGCGATGGATAAGTTCAGTTTTGTACAATCCGTTAATAGTCTCAGCCAGTGCATTGTCGTAGCTGTCTCCACGACTGCCAACAGAGGGTTCAATGCCCGCTTCAGCCAGACGTTCGGTGTAACGGATCGAGACATACTGCGAGCCTCGGTCGCTGTGGTGAATCAGGGTGGCCTGATTATCCGGTTGCCGTTCGTATAGTGCCTGTTCCAGGGCATCGAGCACGAAATCGGTTTGCATCGAACGGCTGACTTGCCAACCCACGATCCGCCGTGCAAACACATCGATGATAAAGGCAACGTAAAGCCAACCCTGCCAAGTCGACACATAGGTGAAGTCTGACACCCAGAGTTGGTTGGGGCGATCCGCTTTGAACTGGCGATTTACCTTGTCCTGCGGGCAAGCAGCCTTGTCGGGGACGGTGGTGCGCACGACCTTGCCACGCCGAGCCCCTTGCAACTGCAGACGCTTCATCAAACGCTCCACCGTGCAGCGTGCCACTTCCAGTTTCTCCCGATTCATTTGCCGCCAGACCTTGTCGGCACCGTAAACCTGCAGGTTGGTATCCCACACGCGTTGAATTTGTGGTTTCAGCGTGTCATCCCGCTGGTCACGCATGCAGCGAAGCGCTGGATTGCGTTTTCGGGCCGCATGGCGACGATACCCTGACGGGGCGACCTGCAGCACCTTGCAGATCGGCTCGACCCCGAAAGTATCGCGATGTTGATCAATGAACCCGTTCAGGACTTGAGACGGCGGTCGAGCTCCGCCTGGGCGAAAAAAGCACTGGCAAGCTTCAGTATCTCGTTGGCTCGGCGTAGCTCTTTGACTTCACGCTCAAGAGACTTGATACGTTCTCGTTCTTCGCTGGTAACGCCGTGGCGCATACCAGTATCGACCTCATGGCGTTTCACCCATTCATTGAGTGTTTGTGGCACACAGCCGAATTTCGGGGCAATCGATTCGATCGTAGCCCAGAGGGAGGGGTACTCGCCGCGATGGTCGTTCACCATGCGTACGGCGCGCTCACGCACTTCAGGGGAAAACTTCGTAGATTTTTTCATGGCTCCATTCTCTCAGGTATTGGAGCCTCCACAAAACCCGGGGCGATTCAGTCCTCTTCTGAATGGAATCCCAGCAATCCTTGTGTGTACTAAGCCTCGGCCACTTAGCTTCAAAGAGGCCAACCTTAAAATGAGTCTCGTTACAGAAAATAATACAACCGTCAGTTCCCGTTCTTCGCTCGACACGAGGCGTTAACACTTGGGAGTGCGCTCTAAGTTGCGGGATCCCACGACTGTTTATTTCCCTGCGGAATGCGCTAGTGAAATTTGAGGTGTAGTCGTTCTCGGTTGCGATGAACCCTTTGATGAGATCAGAGCGAACCAGCCGATCAGCCCAAACTGCGCAGCTTGCAATCTGGTCAATTATTGATTTGGGGACTAACAATGTGCCACCTATTGGGCCTAACGACGCTGTTCAACGGCGAAGTTGCTCTGGCGCAGCTTTTGCGCCCTTTGCAAAAGGTGTGACACAGCTACTTTGTCCGTTTGGAACGCCTTGTTAGGGCGGACTCTTCATGGGTTTCAACGTAGCTATCGAGAAGCCTGCGTATCATTCGCTGATACTGCGTGTGATGCTTAGTTGCTTCGGACTTGAAGAAATCTACGCTCCTCTTACTCAGAGCTAGCGTGACTTTTACGCCTTCTTCCCGGAAAGCTAATTCCTCCGGGGTTGGCAGGAAGTCCGGAACAACTTTGATCTTGCCAATGGGCTCATCGGTGTACTTTATTTTCGCGCTCATAAATAGCCTTGCCCTTGCGCCAGTAACCAGCGCCGTAGATGCGGATTATTTCGTCCCGGTACGTGAACCGGACTGTAAGGACACCGCCATTGACCATGCCAAAGCAATAAAAGCGTTCCTCGTCCTGGCTGTGCTCAATATCTTGTGCGATCACGCGATGCGGATCGGAGAATGCGAGCTGCGCCAGTTGGAAGGGAACATCATGCTTGGTCTGGTTGGCCCAGTCCTTGGCATCGTCCCACTCAAAGTGACTTCG
>CALGTP010000876.1 GCA_937902105.1 uncultured Actinomycetes bacterium | reverse complement strand
TTGTCTTTCTCCAAGAAACTCACTGGGCATTGGGGGAAGAAAAGAAGGTAGCCAGTGAAATTGGGGCTAATGTCAAATCCACGGAGGTGACCCATGGCTCGCGAGGCGGAGTCGCTATTCTCATTCCCCACTCTTCCAAATGGAAAGAGATATCCACTCACACCCTCATTGTAGGCTATGCTATTGCCGTCCTCGCAATGCACGAGGATGGCAGCAGACCTGTGCTCTTTGTGTCCGTTTATATTGACCCCAACAGGTTATCCGAACACGTAAACGCCCTATCTCAGGCTCTTATTGCTCTTCTCCCGCTCCTCCCAAATTCGGTTCAGTTAATTCTAGCAGGGGACTTCAACTTCACACCAGCTGGTACGCTTGTCGGAAGACAGGATAGGCACGAACTCCAGCAAGCGGCTCTTCACGAAATGTGTCAAGTACTCAAGCTTTCTGAGCTCCAGACCCCCACGCTGGAAGCCACTTGGACCAGAGTAAGGCAGGGTAAACTCATCTTTGCAAAACTGGATAGATGCTTCATGTCCGAAGAACTGCTTTCGTCTGGACATCTGACCTGGAGGGCTGCCCCTACACCGAGTGGAATTCCAGGTTCGGAACATGCTGCCTTGTCAATCGCCTGCACTCCCTCTCAAGCGAAAACGAAGAGGAAAACAATCTCGGCCACTCTCCTAAACTCGCATAATGCCTTCTCATGTTTTTTGAGAGCGGGAATTGCATCTATAGTCTGTTCAGCGGGCTTTGCACCTCCATGCGTTTTTGACTCGGCCATGAAACCCTACTCTGTCCCGGATAATGCGCAGCACCCTTTTTCGGATCCATTCGCTGGACACGAGGACCTCTTTGCAGAAGAAGACACACGTGAAGCAGATATCTGGAAACAAGCCATGAAGTATGACTTTATTGCGCAAGAACTTCATTTATCGGATCATGAAAGAGAGCAACTTGTCAACCCCATCCAAACACTCACCCTCATCAAATGTTATCTACATGCCTGGTCCAAATCGCTCCCTATCAAAATTATCATTCCTTCGTCTTCCCCGGTTAGAGCCCTCAAAGCTATGTTAGAAACTTCTAATCCAATTCTCACTCTCTCTCAAACCAAACTTGCCACCCGTCTTGCTAAATTATACGGTGAAACTATTTGCTCTCTTGACCAAGAAATTGACATCACTGCCGCATGCAGAATCGTCAACCTCCACATCCAAGTCCTCTCTGCACCCTACGACATACCCTCACCCTGGCTCAAAGCGCCGAGATTTGGCCTCTCCACAGTCCATAAAAACCGTGGTATGCTCCTTCTTACCAAACTCTACCCCAAGTTCGGAAGCACTGTTCCACTACAGAATGCTAGCGGCAAGACATTGGAGAACCCTAAAGACATTCTACAGGAGTATGCCAACAGCAGACAAGATCTCTGGACCAAGCTAACCAGCCAAGACAAAATTTTGGCCACTAAAATCATGCACACCTACGTTGATGCTCACGTGAAAAACCAGCAGGTTATCTGCGACATCCCCTCGCTCGCCATAATAGTAGTCCTGATACTCAAAGCAGGGGGAACGTCTGCAGGTCTCGATGGCGTCCCATATGAGGCATATCATCTTTGTGCCCCACTCATAGCGGCAGTGATATTTCAGTGGTTCTGGCTCGCCAAGCATAGGCCTAAGGATGCTATTCGGAACTGCAGATTCATCATAGACCTTATCACGTTTATTGACAAAGCCGCAGGTCTTGCCACAGCTGAAGGAAAACGCCCACTAGGTAACCCACCAGCAGACCACAAACTACTTTCCTCGGCGGGGCTTAGTGTTCTCTCCCCGGTCTGGACCCCTTTTTTACACCAAGCCCAAACGGGATTTACTAAAGGTGAGTCTTGCGTCGCCAATTTCAAAAGGCTGCAACACTTCCTCCTGGGTGGGGAAGGGTATAGGAGGCACCCTCAGGACCCACAAGCAGAGTTCCTTCACCTCATGGCGCCGGAATGCAGGGAGCTCTTCTCGCTGCTCAAAAACCATCCTGCCTTCACGGCAGATGCGGGCAGATCAGTATTACTCGCTGACCAATATAAAGCCTACGAGGTCATGCTTCACTCCTGGATGATTGGAGTCTTCGAGTCCTTTCGCCCACCTCTTTGGTCCCTCATCTGGTTCAAATACGTTGTAGTATTTAGGTGGGGCAGAATTGCTGTTGGTGGGCACTTTGGGCCCATCATACCGATTTGCAAAGGACTAGGGATGGGAGGACCACACGCACCCTTCCTCTGGAACGTCAGCTTCGATCCTATTGTAGTACTGCTGGCTTCGGCCTCTCAAGCGCTTGCAATGTCTGTCTTCGCTGACGACACGGCTATTGCTGTTAACTCGGTAGCTCAATTGTGTGTCGCACAACTTATCTTCTCCTCTCTACAAAAAGTTACTGGCAACATTGTTATTCTTCACAACTGCTATTTTGCTCACATCCGAATTACTAGAGCTGCCACCTTTAATATCAAAGCCTACGTCAACACCCATTGGAAAGGAGGTTTTACTGTCTTAAAACATCAAGGTAATGCGCTCACGTTGCTGGGACCTTCAGAACTTGTCTTACGAGTGCTCTGTTATCGACTTGTCTGCATTCTGCACCTTCCTCTCAACGTCACGTTCGGCAGGAACAAATGCTTTTGCGCCTGCAAGAATGAGCTTGTCCCTGCCGTATACGATGAGGACAGCAGAAGGCTATTCAGACTACTCCCTTGGGGAAGTGACAACATGCTACCCCACGCCAGGTATCTAGGCCCTCACCTTTCTTCGCTTGTTCATTCTTCCAATGGTTACACCACACACTCACTGCCATCCTACCTCAAAGCGATGCAGAAAGTCGCACTTAGGGTCAATAAAACAGCGACAGTACCACAACCATGGGCCACACGTAACTGCAATTGGAACGTATTCTGCCTCTCCTGCGTCCTTCATCTTTTCGCCACCACCCCCCCCCCGACTCAGTTTTCTTCGAACTCGCCGCGCTGCATCGTACTCTCCTTGGTTCCAGGATCTGGCTGGCATTGGATATTGCATATCTTATTGGACCAGTCTTCTCCTTCGCCTCAGCCCCACTTCATGCTCCCTCAGTTGCAAAAGGAGCAATGCTGGCTGCGGAAATTAAGACCTGGGGAGCGGAATTGGTTTTCCGTCAGATGCATACTCCTGACCGCGTCATGCCGGGCTTCTCAGGAGCCAGGATACTTGAAGAAGTGCAGGTCTCACTCAGTCTCTTAGAAAAGAAAAACATTCCTTGGCTCACCAGCAGACTCAAATACCTATCACCGGCACTTCAAAGATCTGTTCAAGCTACGTCTGAAGGTTGCCACAAAGCTGCCAAGCAGCTAGCCAGATTATCCAGGTTTATCCTGCAAACTCATGAAGCCCTCAGACCTGGCCTAGGCTTTGATAAATACCGAGCACGAGCCTCTAACAGAAAGCAGTTGCCCACTGATTCCAGTGAACTGTTCAGATTAGCTGAGCTCAAACCAGAGCCGAATGTCCTCCACGCCATGCTGGAATACTGGCTCAACGGTAGACCGGACTTTCGCCGAAGAAGATTCTGGACTCTCGAGCCACCGCCCTTCCACACGTGTGCATTCTGTAGGATTGCTCGGCTTGCTGTCCCTCTCCTATTCGAACCTGCATGGATTGCGCAGTGTGACCCAGATACGCTTTACTTCCCCTTCGGTATTTATACTCCCCTTGCCGCGTGCCCCAATATTCTCAAACTTTTTCGGAAAGCCAATGTTCCCACCCATGCTCTCGCATCTCTTCCCCAAAACTATATTCCACTTGCCCCCTTTTCTTCCAACAAATGCTCCACCGCACTTCAACATCTGTTTACTACCCTACAACTCAAACTACTCACTCACCCAGCGGGAGACGTTCCATTATGTCGCCTGTGTGCCAAAGCAGAAAACTCTCGTGAACATCTCCTATTATGGTGTCCGGTGGTCGGAGCACTTTTTGACCTCATTACCAAAGTTGGGGGAGACACTGGAAGGGTCTATCTCGACGCACCGGAGCCAGCATTTTGCATGTACGCATGGTACGCCATCAAACTGCACACGGCCCATCTCGTCGACCTATCCAATACCACCCTGCTTAACAGGCTTGGATGTCACCCCTTTGAAAAGAGCTTAACAGATCTTGTTAGACTTTTCTGGGAAAATCTACCCAAACACCATCGACCCCACGTTCCTCCAGCAGAACTCGCATCTAGGCTGCGAAGCCCTGCCCCATTCACACCAACCAAGTGCTGCCCAGGCCTCGCAGAGCTCCGTGCCAGTGCTCCCATTGCTCACATTCCGGCGCCTCACCGAGGATTCCCTGGAGAGCACCCACATCCCCTCAGAACGACTGGCTTCCTTGCTTCCACCCAACTTACACAAAACGAAACGCCACTTGCATGGCACTGTACGATTGAGCCCACCATTGAAAAAATCATAGGCGAAGGCGGATATTTGCCACTACCACGCGCTGCTTATGCTTCGCACTCCTTCAATGCAGCTTGGTTTCAAAAACTTTGCCCCTGTGGAAGACCTGCGAAAGCCCTTATTGCCATCAAAACCTTACTGCCCGGACAGGAAATCACTGTCGCTTGTGGCACTCCAGTTTGGGAAGGAAAAACAGGCTCCAACAAGATCCAAATCTTTTGGGACGGAGCAGGCAAGGAACCCAGCGCCCCACGTCCGTACGGGGCGGCGGGAGTTGCGGTCTTTAGAACTACTCCTTGCTATGAACCGGATCTTATTGCCAGCTGGCTCCTCCCACTTCCGGAGGGAGCCAATGCTCAGGAAGCGGAATCATGGGGAGCCAGAGCTGCCATACGGATTGCCCTGGCAATTCATCGTATGATCCGTGGTGTTGCCCAACCTGACGGAATCGAGCTGTTAGGCGACTCCGGCATGCTAGTGTCTGCACTCAACCGCAAGGGTAGACTACGGGCATGCTCTGTCCTCCAGTTTCTATCGCTAGCCCTCCTTTGGCTACCCCAATCTCTGATTCCGATCTCTATTGCCCACATCGACCGATCCTTTAACTATGTTGCGGACCGCCTCGCTGACGCGGCCTCCCAGATTTGCTTCCTTATGCTGACGTACTCCTCCAGCATCTCGTATCTTCATCTCCTAAAACCTCAGTGTGCCTCCGCACTCTCTCCTATCTTCAATTATGATGAGGCTACTCACACAGCTGCTAAAAACGAACTTCGCATATGGGCCAGAAACCCCAAATTCTCCACCAACGGCTGCCTCACGACCCTGGGGCTCCCCAAACTAGGAGGTGATGCCATCCTTACCCAGGAGAAGTTCAGAAAGGGTGGCCTTGGCTTTGACGACAAATTTCGTAAACCCGCCATTTGCATCTTCTTTGAAGAAGGAC
>CALGTP010000875.1 GCA_937902105.1 uncultured Actinomycetes bacterium | reverse complement strand
CCGCCGCAAGGCCTTGCGGCGCTTCGGGGAATTGGCTGTGAACATTCACACCTCGGGGAATAGGCTGTGAACATTCACACCTCGATCTCGCGCGATTTTTGAATCGGTATGAGACGTCTTGAACGATGTTTCTGCGGCCTTTTAGACGCTTTTGCGCTCGGAAAGCAGCCGCTCACGCTCGTAGTCGAGCAATGCCTTCGCCTCCTCGCGCATGTCACAACATTGCACCACTTCAAAAGTCTGATACGCTGCGTGCAAGCGTATCAAGAAGAGGCCGCCTTGGCAGCGTACGCCGTGCGTCTCTTCGAGCATCAGGCTGTATAGGGAAAGCTGTAGTGAGTACTTGTGGTACGGATTGGCCGGCACGTGGCGCAAGGGCCCGGATCCTGTGCGTCCAAACGCAGAAGCGTGCGGATCGAGCGACTTTGCTGTGCGTTTCCAGTCGATCATGTAGAAGAGACCATGCTTATCGATGAAGAGCGCGTCGATCTGCCCAGCGCACACGACGACGTCGCAAGCCCGAGCGGCTACTGTCAGCTCGGTGCGGTACGGCATCAACTTGAACTCTTGCACTACATGTGATCGCTTCCAATCATTAAAGTGTTGAACTTCCGTTGCGAGACCTGCCGGTGGCGCAATTGGCGTACCGTTGAGCTCGCATTCAATGAAGTGATGCAGAGCCGTTCCGAGGCGGCTCGCAATGTCGCCACGCTCGGCCCACTCGTTACGGATGCGCGCCGCCACGTCAGCGTCGCAGCCACCAGCCGCGAGCTCATGCCGTATGAGTGTGTGGTATGCACTTGAGGGGTCGTCCTTCCACCGTTCAAAATGGGCCGCGGTGACGCTCTCAGGGTCGAAGCCGTCGAAGAAGCTCGCAATTAGAGTGGTACACGAGCGCTGTACGCACTGGCCCCACGCTGTATAATGATGAGATGCCTCCTCAAATGTCAAATGAGCGTCGTTCGCAAAGGGGTGGAGTCGCGCCAGGCTGTCGGCGTTGCGGAAGTGGATTATGCCATCCGAATCGCCGTGCGCTTCCTCGAGTCCGTTCCTTCGCAAGTGCAGGGAAACGCGCTGAAGCGGCTTTTGATGGCGCCGCGTGAGCCAGCCGCGCACGAGCGCTTGGACCAACCGCACAGCATGCGGCTCGAGCAGTTGTCGAAAGTACGCCGCCGCCGCACGAGGCGCCAATGCGGCCAGCCTCTCCTCGACAATCTTGTCATCCTTGGTCACGAGCACGGTGCCAGAGCGCCCCGGGCACCACACCCGGCACTGCGAAGGCGAGCGCGCCGCCTTCAGCGCGCGCATTGTCTCACATTGCACAGAGAGTGGCCAGTCGAATTGGCTGTGCCACCACAAGAAGGGGTACTTGAATTCGAAGCGCGCAAAGGCACCCACGCTATGGGGGACTCCCTGATGCGGCTGTAGATCATTCCGTGAAGCTCGATGCTCGCGGCCAAGAGTTCGAGTGCTGCCGCTGTATATGAACGTGGCGCCCGCGTGTTGCATTCCCTCGCCAGCATCCCCTGCACCGCTCATCATGGCTTCGTTGCCAAAAGGACCGAATCGTGACGCCGCGTGAGTGCTTACCTGCTCCGGCGCGGCTGCGGCATCGATGCGACAGGCCTGCCGTTTGCCTGGCGCCACCGGCACCGATTGCCTTTGCGGTGCACACCATCGTTGACCACTCCCGTCGCTCACGGAGGCTGCCGCACCGGCGTTGCTCATCGTCGCCATGTGCTTGACCTTCTTTGCCGCCTCCCGTCTCGCCTGCACCTGTGCCTCGCGCTTCCTCTTGCCCGCCGCTTCCGTCTCCTCCCTCGTCGCCGCCACCAATGCGTCGCGCTGTGCCTTTATACAATTCCATATTTGCGCGGCACGCTCGTCGCTCCACCAGCCATCCGTATTGTACCCGCGCTCCCAACAAGCAAGGTAGTCGTCGTGGCGCAGCTTCCCAATCTTGTCGAGCGCGTTGGCATTGTATTGCAGCAGCCGCAACGATTCGGCGCGCCGCACCCGACTTATGAAGACATAGAATGCCGCCAAGCTGATCCAAGGCGGCTTCTTGCGGTCGGCCAAGCAAAGAATCAGCTTGGACAGGGTCCTGCCTTGCAGCTTGAAGTCGGTGAGAGCAAAGGCCAAGCAAAACTAGGGCGGGAACAGATTAGGGACATGGCAGCCGAGATTAGGGGTCGGACGGGGAGAGGCGTAGAGAAGGGAGATATTTAACGCAATAGGGGAAAGATCAGCAAGACAGGGAGATATCAGCAAGCTGGGGAGAGCAAACCTGATGATCCTTGACCTTCATTTTGAGCGGCAGCTCGGCTTGGGCTGCCACAGCGCCTCGAAGCTCGACGCCCTCCTTAACGTTATTGGAGGCGAACAGCGGGATGATCTGCTCGCCGTTCGCCACCGACGTGATCAGCGCCGATAGGTCGTCTAGCTCCGTTCCATGCCACAGCACGGCTCCAGGCACGCTCCCCGGCACCTTGCCAGGTGGACTGATCCTGCCGCCGACGCGAATGTTCACCGCTAATGGCGGCTCATCGAGTTCGATGAGCTGGAAGTTGCATGCTACGCGGACGTCTGCCCACGTGCAACTCAGCCACGCGATGGGTTTGCCGTGCTCGTCGAAGCGCACGCACTTGCGCACCAAGGTGTCGCTGCCGTCGGTAAGTACCAGCGAATCAAGCAATCCAGGACTGCCGTTCACGAGCTTGCGCACCGGCTTGATGTTTTCCGTCAGGTTCACCGGCGCGCCCTCTACAAAGGTTCCCCATAGCATCGGCTCGTCCAGGTACAGTGCACGTTCGAGATCCTTATCGCCAAGTGTTTCGAGCATCGGCAACTTCCATCGGATAAGCGGTGTGTCGAAGTAGCGCGCGAACGCTTCCACTTGCGTCATATTTATCACGTCGCGCTCATGACGGGAGACCACACCCACGGGCGCGAATCTCCACTCGGGGTCGTCGGCGACATCCGATTCAGAGACGGGCCGCAGCCCTTGTAGAAACGTTTTGCAGACGGGTCGCTGTGAGTCCGTTTGGCGCATGCGCTGCTGCGTGTCGATGAATGTGGGGTCGTCGCGCGCACGCATCAGCCGCTTGAGCTCCACTCGCCGCGCCAGCTTGAGCAGCTGCAGGCCGCAGGCTTTCGCATTGTACGCGCCAACAGCCACGCCTGCATTCGCGCGCTTCTTCTTGCTCACATTCTCCAGGCTCTCCACCAGCTCGCGGTACCACTGCACGTCTCCTGGAGGCGGCTTCTGATGATTGTCACCGCATAAGAGTAGGGGGATGCCGCCACACGACACGCTCGCGTTGCCGGTGAGAGCGCGCAGTGCGTGATCTACATGACCAAAGACTGACGATGCTATGAAGGAGATTTCGTCGATGACGATGCCACCTATGTCCTCGACGTTGACACCGCATTCGTTGAGGAACTTAGTACGGGCGGCCTCGACGTCCATCGGCTTGAATTGCTTCACATCCCTCGCGCCTTTGCACGTGATTCCTAGCGACATCAACGCGAGCAGCGTTGGCCCACCAAACGGAGCACTTGCAACGCCCGTGTACGCCGTGACGAGCAGGTGACCGACGCCCATTTCGGCCATTCTTCGTTTTAATGCGTGGACCATGGCGGACTTTCCGGTGCCGCCCGCGCCGACAACGAGCATTACCGTAGATGCCGTCTTCGAAGCTTCAATCGCCTGCGCAATCTGCTGTGCGGAGTCGCCCCTCCGGATGCCCTTTGCACGGATCACCGCCGCCTCGAGAAATGGACGCGCGCCTGCTCTCTGCTCTACGTTGAGCGGAGGCTCGCCAACAGGATGCCCTGCTTCCTTGGCCGACTGGTAGCGTGCGGCCGCCACTTCGTACTCGGCATCGGTGATGGGCGCGAACGGGTTGTGTCCATCGTTGCCGTCCACCGCACTAGGCGACTGCCGGTATCTGATGATCGCATCGTCCAATCCCGCTTCGCCCAGTGGGCGCACGTTCTGCGCGGCGGGCAGCGGCGTAGCATTTGCCGTGTTCACCGACAATGCCACATGTGAAGACACGACGCGCTGCTGGGGACGCGCTGCCACATTCCACAGCTTCACGAGTCGCGCATCTGTCGCTGTCGCGGCCGCCGGCAGCCTAGACGACAAGTGCTGCACCAGGCTCTTGGCTTGTTCCTTCATTTGGTTCACATCGTTCATGCGCGTCGAGACGTCTCGCGTGCTGCCGCGCAGCATGTCCGCCTTCCGCTGCAAGCTATTGATTGCTGCCGCGGCGTCCCGCTCGTCCTTGCCGTGCGCCCATCGCCCGTCGAACACACTGGGCCGCTTGTCCTGCTTCCAGTACGTGCACGCACGCCCGCGGTGCTTGGTGGGCAGCACCGTTGCCTCCTTGGGAGCCCTGAATCCAGACATGACGTTTTCGATGTCAAAGAGGCGTGACGCCGCGATGAAGCGTGCGCGACGCGCTTCGTCAACCAGGTGGCGCCGCACCTTCCGAACGATGTCGAAGCGGCGATTCGCAAAGTCCATGAGGATTCGGCAGTCGATCACCTTGCTCCAATGAGCTGCAGGATCCCCCTTCGTGGCGCGCTCGCTTGCAGCGCAGACGAGGTCATGCCATTCCTTTGCGAGAGTTTGTGCGGGCTTTTTCCAACCTGATGGCTCGTTTTCGTCCGGTACGTCCACATTGGCTGCCTTGCGCAAGGCTTCAAAGTCCTTGACCTTCCGAGGCCTGAATAGTATGTGTAGTCGCACCCATGTCTGCACATTGAGAACGGCATATACGCGATCTTCCCAACGCATCCGCTCCACGCCTTGGAGGCACCGCGACCGCTTCTCGGTGTTTGAGCATCTCGGCAGCGCGACTGATGCCTCCAGCGCCAGCAACTCGCAGTGCAGCCGCCACGTGTTATAGTCGAAGGGTTTGTAGTCCTTCCTTCGAAGGTACCACTGTTGGAGGCGCTCTCCTGGCCGCTCCCACGCCGTCCATGACGTAAAATTGCTCAAGAAGTACTTGGCCACGTTTCTCTCTCGCACCTTCGCCTTTGGACCGCCTTGCTTGTCGGCCCCGGCAGACAAGCCCTTGGGCGGCGGCGCGCCTGGCAGCGCTACAACGCCCCACTTTGTGCGAGGCACGATTGCGTGCGTATGGCGCAGGGGGTGCGGATGGCGCAGCGTGTAGTACGTAAATGGACGCTTCCGCTCGACCACAAGAGCGGTGATGTTTAGCCACCGATCGTACGCTTTCTTTTGTGAAAGCGCAAGGACCCGCATTGGCGGGCAGCCATGTGCAGCATGCATGGCCACAACGCGGCGACTGCCCGCAAATCGTCCGCGCAGGAGCCAAAGCGTCCAAATGAAGTTCGCAGCAGCTGAGTGCCACTCGTACTCCTGCAACTGCGCGTCATT
>CALGTP010000874.1 GCA_937902105.1 uncultured Actinomycetes bacterium | reverse complement strand
GAAGTTCCATTATTGCCTCTCCCTCACAAACACAACACTGGACTGCCGCAGAGTATTATTCAGGAGCTGGTGGCCTTTCAAAAGCCTTGAGAAGATTTAATATTTCAACCACTGATTATGAGGCTTATCCTGACGGCGTATACATACAGCATAAAGATCTAGACATAGACGAAACCTTTAAACAGGAGTTAATCCGGATTAAAAATGGCTGCTACGATTACATACATTTTGGTATTCCCTGTACGACTTGGGGTACCTTGTCAATTCTGAACGGTGGGACTCGGCGCAAGTTTTGCCCGTATGGCACAGGCTCTTTGGTGCGCGAGTTGCTAGCGAACATTCAGCTGGCAAGAATGTATGAGATGATCGAGGCACAGGAGAAAAGAGGGGGTTTCTGGAGCATTGAGAACCCTCTCAGTTCTTTCATATGGTCAACAACGGAATTGTCTTCACTGAAAGATTTGAGTACGACAATGACATCAGATTTTGCTCAATGCATGTTCAAGTTGCGCCCTCCAGATTATTTGGAAGCTCAGCGGACAGGTAAAAAGGTCGGCGACCTTCGTACCCGGAAATACACACGCATATTGAGTAACATCCCCAGTCTTTGTTCTATCTCGGTCAAGTGCGATGGTAAACACAGTCATGTCACTGCCATGGGAAGTTGTCGATGCAAGGGGAGAACGGTTAAGAGATCGGTCGCAGCTGGTGCCTATCCTAAATCATTGTGTAATGCCTGGGCTCAAAGTGTACACACACATCTCGAGTCCACTCAGCAGCATGGCGCTTGAAACGCTACAGTCCAGACGAGTTAATGCCAGATATGCCACTCATTTGGCAGCTTGCTTGTCGGCTTTTGTATCGTGGTCCATCTTACACAATTTTCCTCATCCTTCTAAACTTGTGCACTCTCCGAGGCACATAGCCGACCAGTTGATCAAATATGTGGAGTATCTCTACCGAGAGGGACGAGCCTTTTCAGTCGCCAAACTGACAGTGCTGTCTCTTCAAAACAAATATCGACATTTGAAAGGTAACTTACAAGCTGCTTGGGATCTTCTCGTGACCTGGCAGCTCGAGCTTCCTCTGCGAATGCGCACTCCAATGCCTGAGGATATTCTTTGGGGCCTTTTTAGCACTGCCATGATGTTTGCATTTGTCTGGGACCGCAGCCACGTCCGAGATTGGCTTGGATTTGGGATTGGAATGATTACCATGTTCTGGGGACTCTTGAGGCCAGGGGAGTTATATCGTTTGTCTACACGGTTGATTCAGACGGTTGGTGCCACGGCTTATGCCCCGGCTCGCGCCTTGTTGGTGGTTGAACGAGCGAAGAATCAACGTACCATGGGCAAGAGCCAAATTGCCATTGTTTCTCACGTGGTGGTTTTCAGATGGCTTAATTGGCTTACAGCATCTCTGCAGCCAAAGGAGCTGCTTTTTAGAGGTGGCGGCCAAAAAATTCGCAGACTTATGGCTCAATGTTTGGAGCGTCTCTCAATACCATTGAATGTTTTCACGCCCGCCTCTTTCCGAGCTGGAGGTGCCACGGCACTGTTTGTATCTGGTACTGAGGTTGCCCGCCTCGGATTAATAGGACGGTGGAGATCCACAGCATCCTTGGATCATTACATTCAAGAAGCAGCCAGCACCATGGTCTCTCTTTCCTTGCCCCCTACTGCACTGCAGGTCACTCGAAAACTTGTTTCGGATTCTAGCTTCTTGCGACACCCTCCGCTGGCTCCTGCCCTTGCGACTATCCGGCTACTTCGACGGCAGCATGGATGACAGCAGACAGCAGACTACACGAGGGCTTGTTATCCCTTCAGACATCTTCGTAGAACTCAGACAGTGGGCGGGCTATGTCACATTGCTTGCCCAAACTAGTAATCAAGAGCTGCTTGAAATACTCCTTTCCGCACTTCCATGCTAGTACAATTGTTGGTGCACTGCAAACAGTGGCCCGAATTTTAAAAATAATCATAGCGAAACACAGCAACTAAAGCTGCGTGTACATGCCCACCAGCCACCCCTCACTA
>CALGTP010000873.1 GCA_937902105.1 uncultured Actinomycetes bacterium | reverse complement strand
GTGAGTTCGCCCAACCGGACCAGAATCGGCGGTTTTCATCACGTCGGTCCGGCTCAGCTTCAATACCCGGACTGAGATTCGCGGTGCCGTATCGCAGTTCCAAGACAATCGGGCCGGAGGTGGGATCCGCGATAGCCTCGGCGGTATGGTGAACGCCATCGCTCGTAACCGTCCACTGTATGCCGGCGGAACGAAGAACGATGGGATTGTTTGATCCTTCAACCTCCAAGCCGCTATCGCGTACTCGCAGTTGTGTTGCTATGCGGCCATAGTCCAGACGCGGCGCAAATATGATCCGGGCGGGAGATGTCCCTTCAATGATTCTGATCAAATCCACCCGTCCCGCCTTCTGGAACGCGCGGCCCGCTGAGCAGTCGAGATAATCTGTCACGCGGAGTCCTGCCCACTCAGTAACCAGCACGAAGGAGTCTCCGTCGTACTCGGTTCGCAGCGGTGATCCGATTTCGACCGGCGATACCTCGAACATGCCCGCAGTCGAATCGCCGAGCAGCTCCGCAAAGATGGCGGCGGAGTCCAGGCGAGGCAGGCACAGCCAGGAGATCCGCGCGCCGGGCGAGACAACAGCGGTTGTCCGCTGGTCGGAGAGCACCGCGCAATGGTCAAGAGGAATCAAGCATCGAGCGTTTGCCCACGCTGCGCGTTGATCCGCGATGAATTGAAGGACCTCCGCAACTTCGGCAATGCTGTTGACGCGATACCTTGCGGCGGTTTCACCGTCTCCAACCTTGACCGAAACATCATTGTTGGTGAGTGTCTTGAAGACATCCTCATCGGTGATGTCATCTCCGACGAAGAGCACGCCGGTCGCCCCGGAAGCATGCCGAGCCCGCTTCACCGCATCGCCCTTATTGGCGCTGACGACCATGAACTCTACCACTTGGCTGCCGTGCCGAACGTGTACCCCGGGCAACCCTCCGCATCGCTCGATGGCGGACGTGATCGCCGCCTCCGCAATGTTTTCAGATACCTCTCGAACATGAAGCGCGACACCTGCGGGCTTGAGTTCGCAACGAAGACCAGGTTGTGCTTGGACGATGTTCGTAATTATCTCGGTGACTTGAAGCAGTAGGTTCTGCTCATCGAGCGCCAGCGTGATTCCGGAGTGCCTCCACTCCGCCCCGTGAGACCCCACCAAATAGGACGGCACAAACTCACCGAGGAACTTGGTCAGATCGCAGATCGGCCGACCGGAGACGATCGCCATCATTGTCCACGGAACGTTCTCGATGGTACGGAGGGCGTTTAGGGCATCGATATTCGGCAGAGCCTGAGCAGGATCAGTAACGATGTCTGCCAGCGTGCCGTCGTAGTCGCTCGCCACAACGAGTATGGGCGTTTGCGCGAGTGCCTCAAGCCGATTTCTCAAGTCGGGCTGCATCACCATCGCTCCTTGGGATCGCGATCAAAGCCTTTCGCGCTATTGTCGTCTAGCGAAGCCCGGTACGAATCGCTTCTGCTTTCATGGGAGGTTGAACCAATGGCCATGCTGCGCTGTTGGGACCAATCACGCTGGATGCCTGAAGTCACCAGACACTTGCTCATATTATCGGAAATTCGAAATAGACAAATCGGCGGATTTCCCGCTAGCCAATACTGGAACACGTAGTACGTTAAGGAATTCAAGGGAAGTATTAGTTGCAACAGGTCTCCTAGAACATAAAGACTACACGTGGACTGGTCGCCAAGCACCGCAGTTTCGCCACGCCTTGCAACAACGAACTTCCACACGGGTTATTGATTTTCATCGTCTGGCTCTTGACCACGATCCAGCTGCTGCTGCCACTGCCAGAAATCTCGGAATTCGCAGGGCTTCTCAACGAAAATCCACCTGTGTCATCGTTAGACATTAGCGGCAAGCAAAGCGGGCAAAGGGACTCGAACTCTCGTCATTCAGTTTGGGAAGCTGACGCTCTACCAACTGAGCTGCGCCCGCAATAAGTGATTTCATCCATGGCATCAGTCACAGCATGGTCTGGTGCACGATTTGTTGACACACCAATTTGGGAGATTTGAAGACA